>JAQBPC010000426.1 GCA_028287725.1 Chloroflexota bacterium
GAGCATCCACTCCAGAATCTCGTCGGCAGGTAGTGGGCGGCTCATGTGAAAGCCTTGCGCAGAATCACAACCCATAGTTCTCAGAAGTTCCCAGGTGAGCTGATCTTCAACGCCCTCGGCTACCACACGCCGATGTAGCGCGTGCCCTACGTCGATGATCGCTCGAACTATAGCGCGGTCGGTTGTCCCTTCCACTCCTAACCCTTGCACAAACGATCTATCGATCTTGAGCTCATCCACGGGTAAATATTTGAGGTAGCTCAGACTGGAGTAGCCGGTACCAAAATCGTCGATTGCCAACTGTATGCCGAGTGCCTTGAGCTCGGAAATAACACCCAGCGCCCGTGTCGGGTCCGTCATCAACGTATTCTCGGTAATCTCAAGGATTAGCTGGCTTGGTGATATACCTTCGTCTTCGAGAATGCCTGCAATAGTTGCGCATAGTTGGGGGTCGTCGAGACTGCTGGCCGACAAGTTTACTGAGACAGGCACATCAATGCCACGCTTCGACCATTGCTTCGAGTGCCGCAACGCGCTTCGCAAGATCCAGACGGTTAGTGGCCCAATCAACCCCACGTGCTCCGCAAGTGGAATAAATCGGTCGGGCGGCACAAAGCCTTGCTCAGGATGCGGCCACCGTGCAAGTGCCTCGGCCCCACACACTTTCCCAGTTTTTAGCGACAGCTTCGGCTGGAAATATACGAGTAACTGATCGGTGGCCAGTGCCTGGCGCAGCGCACTTATGAGCACAAGGCGTTCTGGGCTTTGATCGTCGAGTGCCGCGTCGTAGACAACATGCCCTCGTTGCGTCCGCTTCGCGAGATACATTGCGACGTCGGCATGGCGCACGAGCGTGTTCGAATCTAATGCTGAGGCTGAAGCCAGGGCTATTCCAATGCTCGCACCAACGGTGAGCATGAATCCGTCAACCTCGAACGGCGCCTCAAAAATGGCGAGCACCGTTCTGGCAACCTTCACGGCCCCTGGTTCGTCGGTCGCAGGCAACAAAATGGCGAACTCGTCGCCGCCGAGACGTGCAACGGTATCCACGCGGCGAAGGGCCGCTTGCAGCCGTTCGCCAACGAGCTGAAGGAGACGATCTCCGACCAGGTGTCCTAGGCTGTCGTTGACCTCTTTGAAGCGGTCGAGGTCCATAAGCAGTAACGACAAGGGCGTGCGATCTCTCTCATGCATGAGCAGCGCCTGGCCGAGACGATCATAGAGTACCCCGCGGCTGGCCAGGCCAGTGAGCATGTCGGTGTTTGCCAACACTTCGAGTTGGGCATTTGCAGTGGTTAGTGCGCTGTTCGTCGTAAGCATGGTTTGCAGCTCGACGTTCCGCTGCTCGAGCTCATGGGTGTGCTTGGTTAGTTGCCCGTTGAGCCGTGCATTCTCGAGCAAGGCGGCCAACTGGCGTCCAAGTACCAGTGCACACAAAAACGCAGCGCAGAGATAGACACCATTCTTAAGCGACTGGTCTCCATTTGTGCTGGTGACGTACCACACCATTGCGGCGACCATTGGCAGGAAAGCATATGGAGCAAGCGCCCGCCACGGCCGCACCCTTGTGGCGTGGTCTAGCGAAGCTAACTTCGTGGATGTGTCATCCTTGGCCAACAGCTTACGTAACTTCTGGGCGCCCAGGCCGGCTATTAAATATCCCAGCGGCCAGATTGGATCGATGACCGATCCCACGTAGTAGGTGCCATGCAGCAACTGGTAGTCCAAGATACTGTCGCCAACCACCATGCCGACGAGGCCAATCGCAAAGAGCATGATCACTCGGTCGAGTTCCCTGTCGCGCTTCTGCATCCATAGTCCGAGCATGCAAAACGACAGCACAAGGTCGCCTATGGGAAGGGCCGAGCCAAGCACCTTTGTGTAGAGCGTTGCGTCTCCACGCGCTATCGTTGGACCGATCACGAAGTACCAACTAAACGTGATCAGCGCCGTAATGATCATGAGACTGTCGAGGGCAATGCGAGACCTGACCGCGAACGTAATGGGTCGTCTTGGCAGAAGGAGTATGGCGACTAACAGAGGCGGATAGACTGTCAGATATCCTGCATCAACCCAGGAACTGAACGGGGCCGTCTGCTGGCTTGATCCAAAGAAAACCTCAAGGAGGCTCACCAAGGCATAGCACAAGACTCCCAGGCCGAACAGAACAGGCGCCCATTTTGCGGCTGGCCGCAACCCGCCAGCGGCGCTTCCGTGCCTGTATGGCGGTAGCCAAAACCACGGTGGACGCCCAACACACAAGCCGAAGGCTAGAATTATACCGACGAAGGTCGCAATTGTGTCGACGATTGCCAGCATATCGTGCGAGACAGGATGCCAGACCAAAAATATCTCGAAGCAAGCCACATAAACTAGCAGGAATTTGTGCAGCCATCCTCGGTTTGGCATTACCTCAGCTATGGCCGTGCTCATGCATCGGCCGGCAATAGACAGATGCCGCAGAGTCGATCGACTCGCACTTGCTCCGCTCGCGCGGCCGTGTAGCCGTGGAAGTCCCTATTTTTGCGTGCACCGCTGTCTCGACTCTTTGGTAGTAATGAAGCACGAGAGCGAAGAAACGTACCTGAGGGCTTAGCGCGAAGGCACGTGGCTACACGGAGCGGCGCAATGCGCGAGGCCCAAACGTGTCGGACTGAAACGACCGGCATGGAACTCTCCGTGGCTTACCAAACGCGGCACGAATAGCGCTTTGTTGCAATGTATTAGTGCTACTATGCCCCGAAAAGGTACAGGAGTATATCCCCCGAATTGGTTCTTTCCCAGCCGACAATTCCTGCTGCGCCACTAAGCTTTTACACTTGGACTTAGTTCATTTAGCTGCAAACACCGTCTTCATGCTACGTGCAGCTTTAATGAAATATGAAACCATTTTATCATTTGGATATTTGTTGCAAATGTCTAAATATTCGGAACAATCGCCCGTTAATAGTAGCCGATCGTCTCCTTGGAGAACGTCGGACACGTTGAACAATGGCTTCCCGCCCAAGAGCATGGAGAGGGGAAAGGCTCGAGACTGCCGGCTAGTCCAGAGCACCCAAGTCGAATATCCGAGCGCGACCTGTTGCTCAGCCATGGCCTGAAGCATCTGAGCAAACAGCAGCGTACTGCCGCGCGCGTTCTCAACTACCCCGACTTCACTGATATAAGTGGCATCGCCGGTCGCGGACTCGGTCCACATACCGCTCAGGATCCTGGCCGCGGTGAGCAATGCGACGTCTTTCTGAAGTTCCGCGAAGTATCCGCCTAGAATGTGTTCAGTAATATGCTCGCAGGACAAGCTATATCCCCAGGTGAAGCCCAGTACGCGATTACCAGTATGGTTGGCTGGAGCCTCGGCTACGAACAGGAAGGGCGCCGCGCCTGGCATCGTCAGCTCAGCAAATAGTCTGTTCTTGACCTCTAATGGAGAATGGAAGTCAACAAGACGGCCAGTACCGCAACTGCCGCAGTCGTCCGTTTCCATTGTCTGGTGCTCAACTCGACCACACTTGGCCTTGCAGGACGAGCAGACTTTCCACTCATTCCAAGGATCACCGCCAAAGACGTATCGGTATGCTTCGACGATATCGTAAAGCAACTTCGGATCCGCTTTGAGGTGCTCTATCGTGTAAGTCCGAATTATTGTGTTTCGAAGGGCCTGAGGCTCACGTTGCTGCATTGAGCTTACTGCCGCGGGCGCCTCGCCTTGCATTTGCGACTGGCTGGGGGCATTAGCGACGGCGGGTTTCTGCACCCAATGAGGCTTTTCGCTGTGGGGAGAATTCCAGTCGGGTTTGGAGCTTTGCCTATCGACAATGTCGACGACCGATGGACCTCTCTCTTGCAACGTCATAGAATGCCTCCGAGAATCGATGGGTCATGCCGAAATCCGCAGATAGCAAGCACAGCCATTTGGGGCAGCCAAGAAGTACTATACCAATGACACAGCCGTGGCGATAGGGCAAACTGGCAATTTCGGCCTGTTTTGGCTAAGATTTAACCGTTTTTAGCATGACGAGCCCAAATTCGGAGCGTCTAGCACCGGTGATTTTGAGGCGCTTGGCATATGGCGCGTCGCCTAGGTGGGCCGCTGAGCCAAAGCACTGTTTCTGATCCGCCCACGTAGCATGGACCACGCGGCACGGCTAACGGAACACTTGCCACGAGGATGCCGTTTGTCAGCCCAGCCGGGCACTTGACCTTATTAAGCAGGGCGCCGGCAGCAAACACATAGATCGATAATCACTTCAACTGCCGGCCCAACGGACACAAAGCCACGGCGGGCAGATTGAGGCAATACTGATTAGGGCCGTACGGGGTCTGTGGGCGCGTCCCGACTCGTACTACATTTGCGCGCAGCCCTTGCCCCGGCCGGGTAGCGATTTCACCTGGACGGGGCACCTCGGTCTAGTGAAGTTATCGGACGTGAGGCGCGGGACGCTAGGCCGGAGCTCCCTCCACGACGCACACGCCCACAATGGTTGGCGTAACCCCAACCAACCGGAACCCCGCCGCGGCAAAGAGCCGCTCGAACTCCTCGCGCGTGCGCTCCCGCCCGCCCGGCATCACGAGCATGTTCAGGTCAGAGAACTTGGTTGCAGGCTCCAGATTCGGTGCGCCAACCACCTGCTCGACGACCAACAAGGATCCTGAGGCTCCAATGGCTTTGCGGCACTCCCGCAAGATGACCGTCGCTACTTCGTCATCCCAATCGTGGAGTATCGCCTTGAGCACGTAGGCGTCGCCTCCCTCGGGCACGGCATCGAAGAAGCTGCCGCCGACGACCTGGCACCGCTCCACCAGCGCGGATAGCGTCCCCTCGCTGCCGGCGACCACGTGTGGCTGATCGAAGAGGACGCCACGCAGCGAAGGGTACCGGGAAAGTATCGCGCCAAGGAACGCGCCCTGTCCTCCAGCCACGTCAACCACACACGAAAAGCGTGAGAAATCGTATGCCGCCAACACCGCTTCGGCTGCTCGTCGCGACATGCCGGTCATTGCTCGGTCAAAGACGGCGCCCGCCTCGGGCCGGCCCTCACGGTAGGTCCAGACATCCATACCGTGGAGGGCACGGAACGCGTTCTCGCCGGTGCGGACGCTGTGCAGCAGATGTCCCCAGGTCTGCCTGTAATACGCCTCGCCTATGAGCGTTGCCCATGGTCCGACTGGCTCAGGCGCATCGGAACGCAGGCAGTCGCCCACTGGGGTTAGCTCGAATTGGTGACCGTCCACCTCCCGGAAAACACCTACGCTGGCCAGCGCACGCAGCAGACGATAGAGCGATGGCTCGTGCGTGTTCGTAGCCGCGGCGAGGTCCTCGGCGCTCCGCGGCCCATCGTGCAGGAGATCGGCGATACCCAGAGTGGCGGCGACGTGAATCGCCTGCGACACCTGGTACCCGTTGACAAGGCGGAATAGCGTCGCGGCAGGCTTCTCGTTGAGCTGGCCAGGCATGTCCACGGTGTACTCCTTCTCGATATTCTTTGCTGGTGCAGAGCAATTGCATCTGGAATCGGGATACCGTGACGCGGCGCCTTCGCGTACCGAAGAGTTGTCGAACATAGCCGATACTACGACGTAGGGCGCACAACAATCAACACTCTGACATGCCTGGCCTTGTGATGCCACTCCCAAGGTTTCGCCCACACCGTCCCGGCCCGCTCGCTTAAAATCCGCTAATTGGATACGCAAGGTCAGTACAGTGTGAACCACCCACAGTAGAACCAGCGAAACTTGCGACTGGTTAGCCGACTTGAGACTACCACCTCGTGGTACACGGTCACTCGCGAGACAGTACCCGATAGTGGGGCGGGGGCATGGCCGGTTCGAGGAATGCCAGGCCCAGCCGGCAGGGCTACTGTTGGGCCTATACGTGCTTCTCTAGCTTAGCGGAGAGCCAAATGCATGTGCCCGATCATGCAGTGATGAAATCGCGATCCCTTCGTCGAATTACCGTCAGAGAGCTCGTGCCGCTTTCAGCGCCGGAGAGTGCGCAGGAAGTTTGGTCAATTGAAAACGCAACCTGGCTCGATCGCCGACGCATGGTTCGCTCAGGCCGACATAATCAGCACGAAATATCCGACTGGAGCTATACCGACCACGGGATCGTGACTGCTGTTTGCGTTTGCTGTGGTTTGGAAGCAAGGATCTTTCACAGAGGACGCGGCCGGCCCGGCATTGTGAATAATCTCGAGCGGCCATGCGCATTGTCCGAAATGGCAAGAGCATCGACCAGTTAGGGCGGTGCCTTTTGTGATACCTTATGCACCGAGTAGAGAAACGCGGTACAAAGTCTTTTGGATGCTTCTGTCGCCTTTTAAGGCTCTCAACTTCGCAAACTCGTGCAGAATGCGGCATCCCGCAAGGGTGGTCCACGACGTGCACGGGATTGCAGGCATATTCAGGTAATAATAGTGAGAAATACTGGCTGGTACATTCCTTTTTGGCGAAAGCCCAAACGATCTCCTCAAGAGCAGTCTCAGGCCGACCGCGCTGAGAAGCGGCGGAAGCCTCGATCCCGTTCCGAGCACGAGCTTGATCGCGTACGTGCCGAGTGGGTGAATCGCTACAACACCCAGCTCAGGGCGCATAGGATTCTGGGATTGTCGGTTGGCGCACCAAAGGAAGAAGTTCAACTGAGATACGAGATGTTGTGCGCCGAACTTGACGGTCAGCCTGAGCAATATGAGCAATGGAAGGCAGTGCAGTCCGCATATGACCTGCTTCGTGCCGAGTAGCATGCACATCAAGTAGCCCTCCTCGAAAGCGATTGGCGGAACCATCAATGACGCCACCAACTGGATGTGTTTGACCGGCTCGGATGTGTTTGGTCGGCTCGCGTGGTCTCGGTGGTCCAACACGCCCCTTATTGCATACCGATGGGACTCTAACGCGCCTCTGATGCCGCTGCCCTAGACTGGACTCTAGCCCCCACATTACATAATTTGCTCTTAAGCATCGAGCGCGTCTGTTCGGGCTCATGCGTCGACGTGTCCTGCGCGGGAGGACTTCGAATGAAGGCAGTCGTATATTTGACATGACTACACCCGCCGTCCGAATGACTGCCCTGCCATCCGGCGAGCTCGTCCCGGTACTCGGGATGGGCACCTGGCACCTGGCGGAACGCCGCAGTAGGCGAGACGACGAGATCAAGGCCCTGCGCCTCGGACTCGACCTTGGCATGACGCTGATTGACACTGCGGAGATATATGCTGATGGTGCGGCGGAGGAACTCACTGGAGAAGCAATTGCCGGACGTCGCAATGAGGTCTTTCTCGTCAGCAAAGTAGCGCCATTCAATGCATCGCGGCGTGGAACCGTTGCCGCTTGCGAACGCAGCCTGAAGAGACTTGCGACGGACCGCCTCGATCTCTACCTGCTGCACTGGCGCGGCCCGATTGCGCTTGAGGAAACAATTGGCGCCTTCGAAGAATTGATCCGCGTGGGTAAGATCCGGCACTGGGGCGTCAGCAATTTCGACGTCTCGGACATGCTTGAGCTCGTGAGCCTCCCCGGCGGTGAGGCCGTTACGACCGACCAGGTGCTCTACAACCTAACGCGCCGCGGAATCGAACACGATCTGCTGCCCTGGTGTCGTGCTCGTGGCATCCCGATCATGGCATACTCGCCGATTGAGCAAGGCCGGTTGCTCGGAGATGCCGCGGTGCAGGCAGTGGCGGACCGCCATGGTGCGACGCCTGCCCAGGTGGCACTCGCCTGGGTGCTTCGGCTCGATGGCGTCATCGCAATCCCGAAGTCGGGAACACCCGCCCACGTCCGCGAGAACCGCGCCGCGCTCGAGCTCCAATTGTCGGAGCTAGATATCGCCGAGCTCGACCGCGCGTTTCCGCCGCCGACCGGGCCACGGCCACTCGAAATGCTCTAACTGCAGGCGTTGCCCTCCAGGTATGCAAGTCCCTGGTTTGAGAATTCGTCGGGGAGGTCTGCTCGCGAGCATTGCATCGCCCGCCGATTCCGCTCGCAGTAAAATGTGGGGTGCTACCTGGACGCAGTCTGCTGCTAACTGCTCGACAACTGCGTGTTGCTCTCCGGCACAATGAGCCACGGCTCGGGCTGAGACCCGGGCTCGACCGGTAGATCAGGCTTGGTGGCCGCCGGTGTGCTCGTATGCGTGGCGCCACCGCTGATGGCAAGATGCATGGAGACGTCACTGCCCAGGGTTGCCGAAAGGCGCGATTGTCCGGCTAACATCACGGGACTTTTGCCCGAAACGAGAATCTCGACAGGCCAATTGCCCGAGCCCGGCTGGCGCTGCACCAACAGCGAATAGGCTGAACCCGCATCAACCGACGCCGGTATGTGGTAGTGGAACGTGAGCGTGCGTGTGGAGCGGGAAGGCAAAGCGAAGTGCCCCGAAAACTCGGTTTTGTGATGGACGGTGTTTGTGGCCCACTGCGCATCAAGGCCAATGGAGGATAATAGCTTGCTCCCCGCCGGCACCAGTACGCGCACGAACTCGTCGTAGTCGGGGCTCTGCATGGGCGGCACGTTGCCACTGTCTGCCGTGTTCGTGTACCGCAAAGAAAGTGTCGCGTATATGCTCCGGTCGGGTCGGATCGTTGCCTGGTAGGTAATTGCGTTATGCACAAGGTAATTGACCTTTTGCAAGCTCGTGTTTGTGTCCACCACATACACATAGTCACCGGTCGTGGGATTGATGCCGCCATCCGCTCCCGCACGGCGGGCCGCGGCTTGTACGGTGCCGTCATCGAAATAGAGCAGGAGGTCGTGGGACTGTACCGATGTCCGCAGCATCGCAAGTACCTGCCTGCCATCCAGTTTGTTCAGCGCCACCAGGTGGGCGAACACGGTGCGGTATGCGGCAACAGCGAATGCTTTTGCTTCGCCCGAGCGCTTCACCACATTGACCTGATAGTCGAGGCGCTGAAAGAAATTGCTCGCGTTCAGGCGCTCCTGATATCCGGGGATATCAATCGGTCCGGTAAGCTGCAGCATTTGCTGCACCATTGGTGGAGTGAAGGCAATGACGCCGTCGGTCTTCATCTTTGTGCCGAGGCCGTAGAGTATCTTCAGCACCTGGGCCGAGGTCGGGTAATCGGCCGACCAGTTGCCGTCACGAAAAAACAGACTGCTCCAGCCGTACATGGCCATGGGCATCGGTGGCAGAACATTGGGTCGCGTGCCATTGTCGACCGCGTATGAATCCGCCACGCGCGTCAAGCGCACACTGCCGTGATCGACGTGAAGAACCGCGACCGTGCCAATAAAGCCGCCCGTTGCCCGCAAGTCTTCATTGTTCTGCGGCACCAGCAGATAATCTCGTGGACTGTCTGCGCCAAGTGCTGCGGGGAGCGCAGCCAATGTGTCGATCGACGCTGGCGCGTCAGGTAAGACTTTATCGAGCACTGCGAGCCCATGTTGTATTGTGCCTGGCAAATCGCCGACCGTAATCTGCTGACGAGAGAGATTGGCTTGCCGCAAAAGCGCGCTGGCGGTGTGCAGCGCTGGCCTCGAAGACGCTACGTGAGCCACGAGTTGGGGAAGCGTGGCTTGGCTGACGTGCCCGTTCACATCTTGGACAACGGCAGCGAGCGCAGTCGACATCATATCGCCCGCCGCGGACACCTGGTTGCCATATGCCAACAATGGATCCACTTGCAGTAACGTGCTATGTGTCGACTGCAACGGCTGGCTCAAAAACAGCGCGGCATCTTTCCAGGGACGCCACGCCCCGGCGATAGTGTGAAGGTCGTCGTTCAATTGGCGGACGTTCACATCGGCGCTCTGGAGCGCGGCAACACTGGGGTGGTTTTCGAGGGAAGGACGCAGCGCTTCGAGCGACTTAATCTGCGTTTGCGCATCACGAGCAGCCTGAACTGCGGGCCATACGCTGAAGGCAATACCAGCGCCCGCCACGATCAGACCAAGAATGCATAGGAGAAGCACGCGCTTGAGCAAACGCGCCCTTCGCCTCCGTCGCGATCGTCGGCGCCTCTCCACTCTCACCATCGGCAGGCACTCTCAGCGTAACTCAGAATAGCTCGCGCCCCTTCAATCGACTGGAGTGTAGCAGATTGGTTGGGCCAGCTTACCCGATGGAAACGCGACCGAAGGTCTATGAAGTGCGCCCGGGCAAGGGGCGTGCGGTCGACAATCCAGACGTTTTGAACTGCTCCGAGAACACGGCACACAAGGAAGTGGCGCGATCTGTTCGGAAATTGCGTTATATAGTCCGTGATCGCTCGATGGTCATTACAGGGATAGCTCCCGCACCCGCTAAGACTGCGCATCTCCCTACCCAGCGGTCGGTGAGGGTAACTCTCTCGTTGGAAACGGACAGGCGCCATTTCGCCCCGCAAGCAGAACCACCGGATGGACTTACGGCGCGGCCGCCATGGGCACGCACTGGTAAACGGGGCCGACCGGCCGCGAAGCGCAGATACCGGCCCATAGCGGCTCCGGCAGCACGCTGAAAAGCTTGTAACCTGGGCGCGCCGCTTTCGGAAGAAGCGAGGTCCGGTCCTGAATGAGTGTCTGGTCAGTTCCATCGTCGATTGAAGCGCTGCTTGCCGGCATATGGCGCGGATCGAAAGCCGGAAGGACGCGCACCTGCTGGTAATACCAATCGAACGTGAGCAGCGCATTCGCCACAATGGTGACATCCTTTCGAATCCCCAATGCACGCTGGGCATACCAGAGGGGCACCGAGTTTTCGTCACCCTGGCCAACGATAATGGCATGAGGCGATAATGCTTCAAGCACGCCAATTCCGAAGTCGCGTACGCCGGTCCCGCCTAATGAGGTAACGGCCGCATGCGAATCCAACGCGGTACCGCGTTCGACAAGGATCCCGGCGATCAAGCAGACGACCAGCACTGTTGCACGCACGGCACGTGTCGGAGATTGGGCACGTTGGCCAGGTTGGCCATCAAGCGCACCCGAACGTATGAGGTCTCTCTCGAGGTTTGTGGAGGCAGAATGCTGCAATGCAGTGACTCCCAGACTGCTGTCGAGTTCACACCGATTGGGAGCTCTCTGGTGTGGTCGACTGCTTAAGGCTGATACAAGAAGGCGAGCTGCCTGGCGCGCTAGGCATATCCAACCGGCCCCGGCTGCGATGCACGCACACAACATGCATAGCAGTTGATACACCGGAGCCGCATCGGCCTGGTACTCGCTCGACACTCCGATATTAATTGCAATTGTCAGGGCCAGGGCAGCTCCAAAACGGGGTCGATTCCTGGTAAGCACCGCGAGCCCAATGAACGACATAGCAACGGTGAGCGGATTGAGGTGGGAAGCGACCGACTGTATTTGCACGCCGACCTGGCTCAACAAATCGCCTGGGCTGAGGTTGAGCATTTGGTAGCGGTACTCGCGGCCTGTCACTACCCACAAAAAGCGCGACATTGTGTCAGGACTGCCCCAATTGGCCGCCGGATGCATGGCCGCGCGAACCGGCAAGTACGCGTAGCACGATAGGCCCAGCAGAAGACTACCGGTCGCGGAGAGCCAGCGTATGAGCCGGGCGCCCGCCCAGGTCGACAGCAGCATAATTACGGCCGGCGCCATGCAGAGTGAAAGCAAGTGGTCGCTAAGTGACAGTCCGTACACTAGTGCCGCACAGAGTGAACGGCCGCGACCCGGCCGTCGGGGTATTAGCAGAATGAGCACGAGCACGTCCAGGGCCATCGCCAGCGTGCGAGTCTCGGTCACAACGGCTTGAGTCCAGAACGTCGTGCTCAATGCCAGTGACACACCGGCAAGTCCGGCTCCGGTCGCAGCGTGCATTGGCGAGACGTCGGGCCACATGTCCGCGGCTAGGCGGCAAACCAGATATACGACTCCGCCGACGGCGATGCCGCCCATTACCGCGGAAAGCATGTTCAGGCCGCGGGCAGGCTCAACAGTGGTCAAGTGTGTGACAAGATAGCCAAGCATGGTGTAGAGCGGTGAGCCGGTCGGGTGGCTTATGCCAAGCGTGTACGCCGTCGATGCAAGCTCACCACTATCGCCCGTGTTGTAGCCCTGGGTGATCGAAGGAGCCAACGAAAGCAAAAAGACGATAAACGCGGTAAAACCGGCGAGCACCGCAGCGAGCCAGGCCGTGCGAAATCCTGAATTATCAGCATTCGCCCAGAACCCTTGCGCCATCTTGCCGACCAACGCTGGCACTCCACGTTACTGTTTGGAGACTTGCACGATGTCTCGTATCGTACCGTTGTCCCCCGTTCGGGCCAGCACGATCGTCGCCGAGAATAACTCGCTTGCTGTCTGAAACGGCCTTCCGTCCTCAGACATCGAAATGCTCGCGCTTAAAAGCGCCTTTACCACTAGCGCAACGGCGCTGGAATGCCATATAGTGTATCAGGTAAGAAATGAGTTCTTGGCCTACACTTGGCTGTTGCCGTTGCAACCTTGCTCAGCACCGGAGTTTCCCGTGCGCCGTGGCCGGATAGTGCGGAGTAAGCGCGAAGACTTCGTCCACATTCACGCACGGAGGTAACGATGCAGAAGCTAGCAACGTTCAAGCGTATCCTTGCCACGGCGCTCGTCCTCTTCGGCGCTATCTCGTTTGCGCCGGTTAGTCCCGTTCACCAAGCACTCGCGAAGAACGTGCCGGGTTGCACCACGCAGCCAGGCTGCCAGATCCATGTGATCAACCCGGGCGAGGAATGGGAATTCGGCTGTCTCGTCGAGGTCACCAACAATACGCATTTGCCGATTATTGTGGTGCTCCGTCCCGACGGGTTCCTGGAGTTCTTTCCAACAAATAAAAACCAGAAGTCGGCCAAAGTTACGATCGAGGTGGTGTCGCCCACGGACGTGCTGGTACGGATAAATAATGACGGCTCGTTTACGGTGATCCACGACACGAAGATCACCGTGGCCCTCGACGGCAAGCCTCATTATGCCATTCTGTCGAAACTTCAGCTGTCGTATACCGGCACGTCAAAGGGCAAGTCAGTGACCGTGGGTGAAGGGACGTTCGACGTAACCAAGGGCGCCACGGTCAGCGTGGCGGCCGGAGGCGCGATTTCCATCTCGCCCAAACCAACCAAGCCGATTCATGTGAAGCCGGCCAAGGGCTTCGTTTTACAGCTCAAGATAAATGGCAAATGGGTGACGGTGACTAACAACACGATACCGGTAGGCGCACAAGCCAGGTTCGCGCTGGCTACGCCGAAGAAATGCAAGATACATATGCAACTGGCGCTCTAGCAGCAGGGTTATCACGGACCCTAGGAACGTCCAAATGAAAACCAGCTGCGTCTAGTCCGGAAGTCCGGTTGCGCGGGACGAAGCGGCCCCGTCCCATCTAGAAGCGCGGCGGGATTCTCCTGGGTCAATAGTTGTACGGTGCTCGCACCGGCGATGCTGTTCAGCCGTTCCAGGCCATTGACCATCGCGGCCACCGATTGCGGATTGTGCGCGTCGCTTGCCACGACGTGCACGATGCCGCGCCGGAGCAACTGTTCCGATAGGGCCGCCTGGGCCCCCGATCGGAAGGACGACGCGGTCAATTGCAGCAGCAAGCCTGCCTCTACCAGATCATCCAACGCGGCGGGGTCGGCCTGTACAAATGGATAGCGTTCGGGATGCGCTAGCAAGACACGAGGACCAATTCGCATGAGACTGGCCAACAGCACGGGGAGCTGGACAATACGCTGATGGTGGGGCAACTCGATCAGCAGCGCACCTGGAGGCACCCCCCACACCGGAAGCAGACCAGCGCGGTGCCTATCAATCAGCTCGGGTGTAACGTAGCATTCGCCACCGGCCTCGAGCCTCAGATCGATCGCACTTTCGCGGAGGCTCCGCTGCAAGTCAATCGTGGCGCGATACACCGACTCGCGGTCCGGCAGTGCTGCCGCCGTCCAATCGTCTATATGGGGGGTGACCACTGCTCGATGCACTCCGGCCGCGACAAGTGCACGCGCCATCTGGAGAGAAGCGGCAAGGTCAGGCGCCCCATCGTCAACTCCCGGGAGAAGGTGCAGATGCAGGTCGATCACGTGAGGCGCGGCCCCCTTCGGTTCATGCAGTATTGGAAGTTTCAGTCAGACATTGTACAGGGTTACGAATTGCTTTTCGCGCGACACTTCATTCGGACAATAGTTTCCGTTAGACAGTGCGGCGCCATTCGGGCTATCCTCCCAGAAGAAATAAACTGCTAAGTTAGCTAAAGTCAATTGCCCACATGTCCGTATTGATGTGGCTTACACCAATGCAGCTCAGGCGAACAGCCAGGTAGGAGCAAGAGAGAAAGTGGATTACCGGGCCTATATAGGTGTACTGCGCCGGCGCTTTCTACTAATTGTGCTTCTTACGCTCATCGGAGCCGGCTCGGCCTTTCTTTTTGCCGTACGACAGGCAAAAGTGTATGAAGCCACTGCCACCTTGCTCATCAACGCCGCGGCGCCGAGCAACGCCATTCCCTACCTTTCGGCGGCAATCAGCGGCGGCGGCGGCCAGAGCCCCGTCCAGCAACTGGCCAGCAGCTATGACGTCTACCTCAAGTCCGGCCCATTTGACGCTTTGGTCATTAATAGATTGCATGTGGCCATGTCGCCGGGGCAGCTCAGCAAGAACATTGATAGCAACCTCATCTCAAATACCAACTTCTTTAGCATCAACGCTCAGGCTGGTTCGCCGGCGCTTGCAGCCCAGATCGCGAATACTGTCGCAACGCTCTTTATCGAGCAGAACTTGACGACCTTGCAGAATCAACAATCGGCGGCGGCTGCCAGGGCGCCGAGCACATCCATTGCCAGCAAGGTACTGAATGAGCTCACCAGCGTTTCGCAGCTCGACACCCAGCTGAGCAACAGGAAGGACGCCGGATCTCAGGCGATTCAGGCACGGCTCGCGACGCTGGAGATTCGCATGCTCAATCTGACCTCTACCTACAACCAGCTGATCACGACCGGAGCTGCGTCGGCTCAGCAGGCGCTCAACACAGCCACGTTGACCGGTCCCGCGGAGATGCCCGGCGCGCCGATTCTGCCTACCACCAGGAAGGACGTACTTTTTGGAACTGCGGCAGGCCTCTTATTCGGCTTGATCCTGGCATATATGCTCGAATACCTGGATTATGCGGTGCGATCGCCAGAGGATGTCGAGCACGCCACGGGAAATCTGCCGCTGGCAGTCATTGCCATGGAAAGTGGCCGGCGGCTCAAGCGCCGAACGTCGCCAGGGCTGGGCAATATACCGTCCACGTTGCCACTATCGGGCGATGCCGGCAAGGAAGTTGCCTCTTCCACGCTGTTTACTGTGTCGGATCCGCGCTCTCCACTGAGTGAAGCCTTCCGCGCCCTAAGAACGAATCTCGCTTTCAGCAACTTGAGCAAACCGGCCCGGACTATCGTGGTGACCAGCGTCATGCCCGGGGAAGGCAAGACCACGGTCGCCTCGAACCTGGCCGTGGTGATCGCGCAGTCGGGGAAGAAGGTGATCCTTGTAGACGCCGACCTGCGGCGCCCCTCGATCCACCGCGTGTTCGGTCGGAGCAAGTTGACCGGATTTACTGACGTGTTACTGGCGCCCGAAGACCTCGACAGTGCCCTGAGCCCATCCGGCACGCCTAATTTACAGCTGCTGACCAGCGGACCACTTCCTTCAAACCCGGCCGAGCTCTTGAGCTCGGATGCAATGCCCAAACTGATTGCGGCGCTACTCGGAAAAGCCGAGATAGTCATTTTCGATACGCCGCCGATGGGCGCGCTTACCGATGCAGTCGTGCTTTCTACTCAGGTCAATGGCACATTGATGGTTGCGCAGTCGGGCAGGGCTCGCCCGAATGTGGTGACAAACGGAATGGCTGCGCTACGCAAAGTAGGCGCGAGGCCTCTTGGCGTCGTATTGAACATGGTGGATGTATCCGCGCTGCGGGACAACTCTTACTATTATTACTACTCGCGGAGCGGCGAGTATGGCGCGACCAAAGCCGACGCGCAGTTGGATTCAGCAAGAGCGTGAGTCAAGGCATCCACTCGGGCCCTGTAGAAGCGCCCGAGGCCTTCGATCTGGTGATCCAGCCCAGCAAGGGCTGGGTCGCGCTGCACCTAGCTGACGTCTGGCGGTTCCGCGGCCTCCTCTACTTCCTCTGCTGGCGTGACATCAAGGTTCGCTACAAGCAGACAGCTCTCGGCGCCTCCTGGGCAATCATCCA
>JAQBPC010000450.1 GCA_028287725.1 Chloroflexota bacterium
TAGCATCATCTTCACCACGCAGGACATGGTCAACAAGCATCCGGATGCCGTTCGTGCGTTTGTGAAGGCCAGCGTACAGGGTTGGTATTCATACCTCAAGGACTCCAAGGCGACCAACGCCTACATGATGACTGCCGCGGGCGCAAAGAATTACCCGATGAAGCCGGACGCCCAGAACTTCAGCTACTCGCAGCTTGTACACCTCCACCTGATCGATGGCGGCGATGCAACTACCCATGGAATCGGTTGGTTTAACGTCAATCGCTGGAAGACGCTGCAACAGCAAATGGTGGCCGTCGGGCAGAAGGTCGGGAGCGTCGATCTCACAAAGGCGTTCACAAACCAGTTCCTACCAGGTAAGTTGAGTTAACACGGTAGTCTTGCCGTCGGTCCGTGCGGATTGACACAACCCCGAGCTGTGAAGAGGGTGCTGTTTTCCTTAGGTGCGGCACCCTCTCTCATATCTGGGTTCGCGGCAGAGAATATGGCCGCATGGGTCATGATGGCCCGTAGAAAGTAGTTTGTGATGCCATCCGACTGTGACGTGATCGTGATCGGTGGCGGTCACAACGGCCTGGTATGTGGGGCCTATCTGGCCAAGGCCGGTGAGCGGGTGGTTGTTCTGGAGCGACATGATGAGCCTGGCGGCTGTGTCGCAACTGCCCAGATTCCCGGCTTTCCAGATGCATCGGTTGATATTGGGGGGCTCGAGCACGGCGTTTTCGCCAACTCACGCGCCATGCGAGATCTTGGCCTGGCCGACTTCGGACTTACCTATCTGCAGCGCGATCAGCTTTACACCTTTGCCGTGGCGAATCAGCCCGCCTGGGCGATCCACGGAGACCACGCAAAGACAAAGGAATCGATCGCAAAGTTTTCACCGCGCGACGCCGAGGCCTTCGATCATTTCTCGGAGTTCAGCGCCGCGGTGCTGACGTTGCTCGATGCCGTGAGTGACGGCCCACCGCCGGATATCGCCGAGCTGGCCAACCTCGCGCGAGCTAGCGGCCGGCATGCCGGCCAGCTAATGCAGTCGTTCCTGACGAGTCCCCGACAGGTTGTAGACAAGTGGTTCGAATCCGATCGTGTGCGGGCTGGGCTGATAAATTACGCGACGCACGCGCAGACTCCGCCCTGGCAACTCGGCTCTGGCTACGCGCCATGTCTGGCGCTCGGTGGCCAGGGGCATGGTGGGAACCGGCCTCAAGGTGGTGGCCGGAGTCTCATCCGCGCGTTGGTTCGCTGCCTGGAGCACAATGGCGGAACGGTCCGCTGCAGCGCTCACGTAAAGCGAATTATTGTTGAGCAGCGACGAGCGGTAGGTGTCGAGCTGGAGAATGGCGATGTACTTTCGGCTCGCCGGGCGGTCATTTCGGCAATCGACGCGCGCCGAGTCTTCACGGACCTGGTCGACCCGGTACACGTGTCGCCGGCATTCAGCCGCTCGATGGAGTCCATTACCAGCGGGCGAGACAACATAGGCGAGATGAGCATGGCCTGCGTGCTTAGCGATGCGCCCCGTTTCGCCGACGAGCAAATAGCAGAGCAAGCGCTGCTCGGCGCGTTCTGGCAGTCTGGTAGCGTGACCGACATCGAGAACACTTTCCTGGATATTCGACAAGGCGAGCTACCGCGGTGTCCAAACATTATGTGGGCAGTGCCGTCCGTGCTCGACCCCTCTCAGGCGCCCAAAGGTAAGCATGTCTTCTGGACGGCCGCGTTCGTGCCATATGTTCTTTCAAATGGACGTACCTGGGATCAGATCAAGGAAGAAGCGGGTGATCTGATGCTGCAGCATATCGGCAAAGTTGCGCCGAACCTGGTGGATAGTGTAGAGGCGCGCTGCATCATGACCCCTTTTGACTGGTACAGGCGGACCAACAACGTCTATGGCAATGCCGATCACATCGATACATCTGTTGACCAGATGCTCGGGAACCGGCCGAGCCCGTTGGTTGCCCGATATCGAACTCCGATTCGCGCCCTGTACCTAACTGGGGCGGGCACGCACCCTGGAGGGGGAATTACCGGCGGGCCCGGCCACAATACCGCGCAGGTTGTGATGCGTGATTTAGGTCTCTCAGAGCGGCCCGGAATGCGGGAGCTCGTGAACAAGGCAGCGCGATTACGGTCGCTCATCGGGGCAGCAGCAACCTTGCGCCGCCTTGTATAACCGCTGCTCGACAGGAGTTTGTACGCCGCATCCGAGCACGAATCGCATGATGCATGCCCCTTGCAAAACAGTAGCACAGGTGGTGTAAATAGCGACCCGTCGCGCCGCAAAAACCGCATTTCGTCGCGAATCATCTGAGTACATAGCGGCTGAGGATCGTCAGGAGCATTTGGCTGTGCTACCATGTCCCGGCAAATGGGTCTTCGCGGCACTAAGGATGGAGCATGGAGAAGTACGCACCCGGTGACGTAGAGCAGCGGCCATGCTTCGATCTTGTTCTGCGAGACGCCCGGCTCCTGAACGGGGAAGGCGTGGATATAGCGATTGCCGGTGATACGATCGTCGCAATTGGCAGTATCAGCGGTGTCGGAACACGTGAGCTGCCCCTCGGGGGCAGGGTAGTGCTGCCCGGTTTCGTCGAGGCGCACACCCACCTCGACAAAGCCATGACCGTTGCGCAGTCGCGAAACAACTCGGGAACGCTGCTCGAGGCGATGGCCGTTATGTGTCAAGTGCAGCGCG
>JAQBPC010000459.1 GCA_028287725.1 Chloroflexota bacterium
ACCTGGGGTCCGACAGCCGTGCCGTGGCGATTCCCCTGCGTATCGATACGCAGGGGAATCGCCACGGCACGGCTGTCGGACCCCAGGTTCCACCCGACGTCACGCGGTCGTGTCAGAATCTTTAGAACTTCTTTAGATGCGGCCGCTTGCTATTTAGCCCACCTTTAGCCGGGACTGCTTACCGTGCAAGTGGATTGATTCTCTATCCAAACACGGTATGGAGTCGTAGATGTTGCAGGAAACCCGTGTCGATGAGGCACGGCTCGAAGCGCTGCGCGAGGCCGGCAAGGCTTGGCCGGATGCGGGTGATCTCGCGCCAACGCGGGCGGCTGTGAGCTCCGACCTGGTGATGGTCAAGGAGGTGCGCGGCACACTCCCAGGCGATAAGTACGTCCGGGTGGTGCGTACCGGCAAAGGCGCCTTCCGCGCAGCCGGCCCAGGCGCCGTACGCGCGACCGCCGCGGTGCCGCGCGCACTGGACCCGATCGGCCGCCTCACCTTCGCCGCGAAGGAGTGGATCGTCGGCGGTCCACTCGCCAACGAACAGGCATCACATGAGCGACTAAGCAAGGTAAAGGCGCTCGCCGTTCTGTCCTCCGATGCCGTCAGCTCGGTGGCCTATGCTACCGGCGCCATGCTCTCGGTATTGTTGCTCGCCGGGGCCGCCAGCTTTCACGTTTCGCTCGGTATCGGCGCCGCGATCGCGGCGCTCTTCGCAATCGTCGTGCTCTCCTACCGGCAGACAGTGAAGGCATACCCCCGAGGGGGTGGCTCCTATATCGTAGCCAGTGATAACCTGGGCAGCCTCTTCGGCCTGATCGCCGGCTCCTCGCTGATGATCGACTACGTGCTGACCGTGGCGGTCAGTATAACGCAGGGCGTGGCCAATCTGGTCTCGCTCGCCCCCGGCCTGGCCCCCTACACCTTGGTCTTCGACCTCGGTGCCCTCGCGCTGTTGCTATTCGGCAACCTTCGCGGCATTCGCGAATCCGGCACCTTGTTCATGTTGCCCTCATACCTGTTCATCTTCTTCGTTTATCTGATGATTGTCGTGGGCACCGTGCATTTCTTCGCCAATGGCATGCACGTGATGGCGCCGCATTACCTACCCGGTGTCACGCCGGTACACGCGACCGAGTCACTTGGCTTGTTCTTGATTTTGCGCGCCTTTGCCGGTGGTTGTACGGCCCTCACCGGTGTCGAGGCCATCTCCGACGGCGTGCCGGCGTTCAAGCCGCCGGAGTGGCGAAACGCTCGCACCACCCTGACCACGCTCGGCATTCTGGCCATCACCATGTTCACCGGTATTACCCTCCTGGTCCACGCCTATGGTCTGGTGCCGAATGCAGGCGATAACGTGCCGACGCTGATCTCCCAGCTGAACAGCACGACGCTCGGGAACGGGATTGGCTTTTATTACGGGCAGATCGTCACGGCATTGATTCTGCTGCTTGCCGCCAACACCGCATACTCCGATTTCCCGCGACTGGCCTTCTTCATGGCGCGCGACAACTTCCTGCCGCACCAATTTACGCACCGTGGTGATCGGCTCTCCTACTCAAACGGCATCCTGATCCTCACAGCGCTGGCCGCGGTGCTGGTGTTCCGCTACTGGTCCGATACGAGTCAGTTATTCAACCTGTACGTCATCGGTGTGTTCGCCTCATTCACGCTGTCACAATCGGGCATGGTGCGGCGCTGGTGGACACGGCGTGAGGATCACTGGAGGAAGGGAATACTGGTAAGCGGCCTCGGCGCCATTGTCACCTTTGTGGTGCTCTGCATTACGGGCTATACCAAATTCACCTCCGGCGCCTGGCTCGTGGTGGTGCTGGTCCCGCTGATGGTGACAGCGTTCTTCCGGATTCGCGCGCACTATCGGCGGTCCGGCGAGCAGCTTCAGCCGCGATGGACCCCTACTCCCGCCAGCCTCCATCACACCATAGTGGTTGCGGGCTTTGATGAAAGCGCTGCCCTGAGCAGAAGCCTCGCGTACGTGCGGATCCTTCGCGCGACACACATCGTGGTGATTGGTCCTGCCGAGATGGAGGCCGCTTCGGTCGATCTGCCCGCTACATGCCAGATTGAGTATCTTCCCTCGACGGGCGTGAGCATGTCATCGACACTGCTGAGCGCCGTAAAGCGATTGCCTGTTGCAGGTACGGGTGAGTTGATAACCGTCGTGCTCCCCGCGCCCAAGCGATTACCGTGGAGCTTGCTTGCGCAATGGCGACTGCGCCGAGTGCTGCTGCGCCATCATGGCGTGGCCGTCGCGCAGGTGGCAGCTGGTCTGAATGAAGCCACGGTCGCAACACGGCATACCGCGCTGGTCTCCGTGGCCATGCTCAATCAAGCCGCACTGGAGGCCCTGGCCTATTGCCGGTCGCTCCTAACCGGCCGCGTGCTCGCCGTCCATGTGGCGGCGGAGGACGACCGGGGCGAGCAGGCAAAGCGTGAGTGGGAAGCCTGGGGCAACCACCTGCCGCTGGTGAGCATCGACTCACCATATCGCGCCATCGTGGCCCTGTTATATGCCTACGTGGAAGCGCTGTCGGAGCGCGACGGGGGAGAGACGATCACCATGGCCCTACCCCTCGTGCTTGCGCCTGGCGTGCTGAGTCGCATTCTGCACAACCACACGGCAAACCGGCTGCGCCGGCTCCTGCTCAAGCGTCCCAATACTGTCGTGATTAGTATCCCCCATAGACTCGCATGAACATCCCCGACCAACCGGTCCGTATCGCTCTGCCCCTTCCGATGCCGGAGGCCTTGCATTCGACGCCGGGCAATGTGCTTGCCGTTGTCGGAGGCGTCCTCGACGCGGCGGTGGTGGACCTGGCGCTTGTGCTGGCTCGCGAGGCGAAAAACCATGTCGACCTGCTGCTCCTGGCCGAGGTGCCGGTCGGGCTCCCAATGCGCGCCTATGGCGATTGGCTGATGGGTCGAGGTTGCGAGGCGCCACTCCTGGCGGCTGAGAAGACTTGCGGACCGGCCATGGGAGACGCTAATGTTCTGCTGTCACGCGGCATCGGTCCTGCGCTGGTGGCGGAGTTACTGGCGCGCCAGTCCTCCTGCCTGGTAATCAGCTCGGCAGAAGGTGGCTGGTGGGTACGGTGGCGCGGTCGACGCGGCATCGCCCAGGTGCAAGCTCACGCCGAGTGCCCCGTCTACGTGGTACACACGCCGCTGCCTCGGCACGAGCACGTCTCACCCCGTAACCCGGCATGGCGGTAATAGGTTGCCCGTAGCGGGAATATGGTCGTGGCGCCGACGTTGCGCCGTGCGCCTCACTCCCCGCTACTCGGACGGCCCCTCTGCCGGCAAGCGATCGCCCGGCGCCTTGAACCACGCATCGACGGTCACGGGCTTGCGGCGGGGCGGTCCTTGACGGCATAGCCCATGTAGGAACCCATAGTGCCCTTGCACCGCTTGTAGGCAAATTCCCGGCCCAGCGCGCCATAGCTGGCTTTCCCCGTCTTGAGCCGGCCTATGCCAAGCAGCATAGCGAGTGGATTGGCGCCGGGTCTGAGGCCCACAACATCTTTGTTGCGCAGCCCGTACCGTGCCATGGTTGTCTTGAGCTCACCCGGCTTGATGAACATCTGCCAGTCGTGCAGATTGGCGGGGACGAAGCGGGTTAGCGGCCAGTCTTGGGCGAGCTTGATGATCGCCAGTTTGCTGAAGAGCGTGCGGTTAATCGTGTCGTAGAGAAAGACACCACCGGGCCTGAGCACCCGGGCGATTTCGGCGATGACCTGGCGCGGGTCTTGTACATGCTCCAGCACATCGCAGCAAAACACGACGTCGAACGAGGCTTCCTCGAATGGCAGGTGCTCGCCCACCCCCACGAGGTACTCGATTGGCAGGGCGTATCGCGCGGCATGGGCCCGCGCCGTGGCAACCGAGCTTTCCGAGGGATCGACGCCGGTCATGGCGAGTCCGAGCTTCGCAAGCTCTTCCGTGAGCAGGCCGCCTCCAGCGCCAACTTCCAGCGCGCGCAAGCCGTGTGGATCCAGATGCAGCTTCTCTACCAGCACGCCGCGGAAGTAGGGCACCCGCCCTGGGTTGATCATCGTGCGGAGCGCGGAGAACGCCTGGGATTCGTCCCACCAGATGTCGCCGGGTTTGTCGTAGATCGTGTTGTCGATCGGCACGTGCCGGTGTCTCCTGGTTTTTAGGGGCGCCTATAGTGCGATATAGGGGCTACGTAGGTGGGTTGACCGTGAAACTTGAAACCGAAGTCTGGCGCCGTCGCCGCTAGCCGTGCAGCGTATGCGCGTCATCCGCGGCGATCCACTTCTCGGCCCAGATGGAGATAGCTCGGACGGATTGGCCGAGGTCCCGACCCTGTTCGGTGAGCTCGTATTCCACGCGCACAGGTGAGTTCGGCAGCACACGCCGCACCACCAATCCCTCGGCCTCCAACTCGCGGAGGCGATCGGTAAGCAAGCGGTCGGAGAGGCCCGGGATGGTCGTGAGCAGCTCGTTGAAGCGGCGCGGTCCCTTGAGCAGCATGCGCAGGATCACGCCGGTCCAGCGCCGCCCGATCAGTTCCACCGCGTGGTGGTACCGTGGACAGAAGTCGGAGAGCTCGCCGTCGATAGGCGCGGAGGCATCCGGCTCCGATGCGGCTTGGGAGTGATTGTTCGTCTGACTCATACCGGGATAGTAGCATACTGCCTTACTATTGGTAGCCTAGCTGCTTGACATTGACACCCAACAATGGCAATCTTTCGGATGTAGGCTATCTTTTATAGCCT
The DNA here is from genome assembly GCA_028287725.1 of Chloroflexota bacterium. GTDB lineage: Bacteria > Chloroflexota > UBA5177 > JANWHV01 > JANWHV01 > JANWHV01. The sequence continues at coordinate 4,761 of JAQBPC010000459.1, forward strand.
TGTAGGCCACGAGGAGCAGACTATGGCCATCCTGGGACTCCACCACATCACGCTCATCAGCTCAAATGCCCAACGCACTGTCGATTTCTATACCGGTGTCCTGGGCCAGCGTCTCGTAAA
>JAQBPC010000464.1 GCA_028287725.1 Chloroflexota bacterium
ACCTTCTGAATTAAGGATCCCACGCTCGAACGCCTGCACTTCGCCGCATATGGCAAGCTGGCACGGCCACTGTTTATCAGAAGTTTGAGCGCAAGATTCCGATAGTTTGTCGCTCCAGCGAGCAGGATAATGACTGTGGAGGACAAAACGATGGTACATGAAGATCTGGAAACGGGCCTAACGATGATGAATGACGACGCTAACTGGCAGGCGGTGCTCGAACGCGATAGGCGCAGCGACGGGCGCTTCATCTTCGCCGTCAGCACAACGGGCATCTACTGTCGCCCTTCATGCCCGGCCCGCCGCCCGCGCCGAGATCGAGTTCGCTTTTTTAGTAGTACCCTTGACGCAGAGCGGGCCGGCTACCGACCGTGCCGCCGGTGCAACCCGCATGACTCGGTAGCGCCCGAGGTGGTATTGGTACAGCAAGTTTGCACGTATATCGACGAACATCTCGATGGCGGCGTCACGTTGACGACCCTGGGAGCGCAGGTGGGATACAGTCCATATCATCTTCAACGGCTATTCAAGCGCATGATAGGCCTCACTCCGCTGCAATACGCAAACGATAGGAGAGCAAGCCGCCTTAAGGCGCAGCTCAAGGAGGGGCAGCCCGTGACTGGAGCGCTCTACGATGCGGGCTATGGCTCGAGCAGCCATCTCTACACCCAGGCGCCGGCACGGCTGGGCATGACCCCGACGAATTATCAAAAGGGAGGTGCAGGCATGAACATCAGCTACACCACGAGCAAAAGTCCCATCGGATGGCTCATTGTTGCGACGACAGAGCGCGGCGTCTGCGCCGTCGAATTCGGCGACTCTGCCGGTGTTCTGGAGGATGCACTCCAACATGAGTTTCCGGCGGCGACCCTTGCAAAGGATGATGCCGCATTGCAACCATTCGTCGAGGCGATATCGCGCTATCTGGGCGGTCGGACGGCCGCGTTCGACCTGCCGCTCGACGTGCGGGCCACTGCTTTCCAGTCCCGCGTATGGGCTGCTCTCCGCGATATCCCATATGGCGACACTCGTTCGTATGGGCAGGTCGCTCGGGCGATTGGTGCGCCGGCCGCGGCACGAGCAGTAGCACAAGCGTGCGCCGGCAACCCGGTGGCCCTGCTGATTCCCTGCCACCGTGTGGTGAGGGAGAATGGTGCGCTTAGCGGCTACCGTTGGGGTGTACAACGGAAGCGCTCATTGCTCAATCTGGAAGCGCAAAAGCCAGTTTCAGCCGCGATGCGGCTGGACGAAGTGACGGACAGCGTGGGCGCGGCACGCCCTGAGGCCGAACTTGCTGCTGCTCATTTGACATAACCATTCGATACCTGGCGTTCTTGGCCCAGCAAGCGGCGGTTCCAGCTTGACTCTGCTCGAATCGGACGACCGGCGCCTATAGTCTGTCTTGGCTCCTCGCACAACTTCCGTTTGCCAGCACAAGCAGGCACATGGCATCCATCGTTATTGCACGCTGATGCAAACCCCTGTGGGAAGACGCCCCGGCGCCGGGAAGCAGGAAGAGCCATTCCTCTCAATTGACGTAGATGAGCCTCGATAACGGCTGGCTGGGTAGACTAGATCCTCTGATACCCGTCTCAGGGAGCAGCGTCGTGATATCCTGAACGGATCTGAGCGGTGCCACCCCGGCCACACCGTGTCGTGGACACCTTTCGAGCTCTTCTGCCAATATAGAGAGATAACCGTGCTTTCCGGTGATAAGGAGATAGACGATGGCTGCTCAAATAGGCGTGACGGGCCTGGCTGTTATGGGGCAAAATCTGGCGCGGAACATTGCCCGGCACGGCTTCACGGTTGCGGTCCACAATCGGAATCCAGCACGGACCGATCAGCTAATGAAGGAGTTTGGCAGCGAGGGACAGTTCATTCCTAGCTATGAGATTGCTGACTTTGTCAACGCGATTGAACAGCCGCGTGCCATTCTTATCATGGTCAAGGCCGGCAGGCCGGTAGACGAGGTGATCGAGGAACTGCTGCTCCACCTCGCTCCCGGCGATATCTTGATCGACGGAGGCAACTCACTGTTCACGGATACCGAGCGCCGTGAAAAGGCGTTGGCCGAACGTGGCATCCATTTCTTGGGCGCCGGCATCTCGGGCGGCGAGGAAGGCGCGCTAAACGGTCCAAGTATCATGCCGGGCGGTCCGTTGGAGGCGTATCGTCAAGTCGAGCCAATTCTCACGCGCATTGCGGCGCAGGTTGACGGCGTTCCCTGCTGCACCTACATCGGCCCAGGAGGGTCCGGTCACTACGTCAAGATGGTGCACAACGGGATTGAGTATGCCGACATGCAGCTCATTGCAGAGGCATATGACCTGCTGAAACAACTTCTGAATTTGCAGGCGCCTGAAATTGGCTCGATCTTCGCAGAATGGAAGAGGGGCGACCTGGATTCCTATCTAATCGAGATCACCGCCGAAGTTCTTCGCAAGATCGATACGCGTACGGGGCGGCCACTCGTCGACGTGATAGTCGACGAAGCTGAACAGAAGGGGACGGG
>JAQBPC010000469.1 GCA_028287725.1 Chloroflexota bacterium
CGGGCCGACGATTGTGACCGACAGGATGCCGGTCGGGGGAAACCCGGTGTGCGGATCGACGATGTGCTCGCCGCGCTCATATGCGCCCGAGGTCGCGATAGCCAGGTCGTTGGCAGAGACCACGACCGCAACGCGGTCGCGCACGAATGGATGTTGTATGCCAATCCGCCAGAGGGGCCCGTCCGACGGACGCCCTCGCAGGATGACGTCGCCACCGGCGTTTATGTAGTAGTTGTGTGCCCCGGCGGCATCCAGTATCTGAGCCGCGCGGTCGACTGACCATCCCTTGACGAGACCTGAAGGATCGACCGGCGCTGAGATGGAATCGGCGAGCGCATGCTCCGCATCCGGGCCCTTGAACGGGGCCCGGATGTCGAAGTAGCCATTGGTCTCGTCCTTCAGCTGGTCACATCGCGCGAGGACTTCGCGGACATCGGGATGTACAGCTTCAAGCGTCAGCTCGCCTCGATTGAGCCGGCTAATGTCGCTGTCGGACCGGTAGGTGCTGAAAGTAGTGTCGACGAAGCGCAGCCAGTCGAACACCTTCTCGATCACCGAGATGTCGACATCTGTGTCCTGTAGATCGACGATGATGGGCATGCCCATGATCTGTTCGACACGTCGCACGCCTCGAGACGCCTCAGGCATGGCTGCGCACATCAGCTTAAATGTGGGCCGCTTTGAGAGCTGGCACCAGTGACTGGTAGAACGCATCGCTGGTCATCGTAGCACCGGAAATTCCATAAATCTTGGCGCTCTGGGCCTTCAGTACCTCGCTGCGCAGCATCGGAACCGCGATGTTGTTGATGTAGGCCGAACGCGATCGCTCCGTGGGCGCGACGGTTCGGACGTCGGTGATCCGCTTGCCCTTCACGATGATGGTCACCTGCACGGGGCCCCAGCGCATGTCTACGCTGGGCCCTTTGTAGGTACGTGTCGTGGCGGCGTGTGTCGTAGTTGTCGGCTTGGCCACCGGCTGCGTCGCGGCCAACGCGCTACCGGCAGGAATGATGGTCGCGGCGGTCGTGATCAGCGCGGGAATCGACTTATGCATGATGTGTTCCTTCTAGCTCCTTGAGCGTTACAGGGCAAAGCGTTCGGTATGGATGTGCTTACGCGGCACGTCGGCGTCGCGGAGGCTCTTCTCGATGAATTGCATCATGGCTGGCGGCCCACAAACATAGATCTCACGCTCGATGATATCGGGGACCAGCCGGCGCAGATGCGCGGGCGACATGAGGTGTTCGCCCGCTTGCCCAATATGGTCTCCGACCAGGTAGTGCAATGCAATACCGCGATCGCGCGCCAGTTGGTCGAGCTCGTCACGGAAGACGAGATCGCTCTCGCGGAGCACGCGGTAGATGAACGCAAGATCGCCGGACATGTCCTCAAGCATAGCGCGAATCGGCGTGATACCGATGCCGCCCGCGACGAGCAGCACCCGATTACGGCGGCGGACCGCGTCGGTAAAGACGCCGAAGGGGCCTTCGGCAACGACGCGGGTGCCCGGCGCTATCTCGTCGATGCGGCTGGTGAAGTCTCCCACCTTCTTGACCGTGATGCGCAGCGACCGGCCATCCGGCGCGGCCGACAGCGAAAAAGGGTGTGAGGCCCACCATCGCCCACGGCCGAGGAATCGCCAGAGGAAGAACTGACCCGGGCGTACTTTGAGCCGGTTAAGATTGCGACCCGTAATGCGAAGTGAGACCACGTTGGGGCTTTCGGCCGTCACCTCGGCGACTCGCATCCCGTACCAGAAGGCGTGAAAAATAGGCACCGCAAGCCGGCAGAAAACCAGCAATGCCAGTGTCACGACATACAGCGCTGTCCAATAATTGCTGGCTGCGACATTGGCGGTCAGCTCATTTCCAGTCGGAACCTGGTGAACCCAGGCCAACGCGATGCCCGCATAGGCAGTCAAATGGACCGCATACCATGCTTCGTATTGCAGACGCCGGCGCACGATTACTAATGAGGTGATCACCACTGCGATCATCAACCCCGTTCCGATCGTGGCCGCGACCATGCCGGGATAGCTGTCCAGAAGGCGTGACACCTCGGCTGGTATCGCGATCTTATCCATTGCCGCGTAACCAACGGTGATGAATACCACATGTGCAAGCACCAGGATGAGGCAGACCTTACCGTTGAGCCGGTGCCAAACGGTCAACCGGTCGAAGCCAACCAGGCGCTCCAGCCAGGGCAAACGAGCGAGTAGCAACACCTGGATTAGCGCGAGGTAGGCGCTAAGCAAGCCGGTCACCCGCCCAACGCTGGTGTTGAAATCCCCCAGCCCGTGTACAGCGGAGATGCCACCGCCGGACAGCCAGAGCCACACGATTACGACAACGTTGGCAATGGCAACGGTCCAGAGTACCGAGGCTGTAGCCGTCTGATAGGCCAGGCGCCTAGGTCTCCGTGAGAGCATCGCCGTTCCCTGCGAGTTGTTGACGAGTCCTACGTCCATTGGCGCGGCCCGCCAAGGCGCCCTTCCAGGGAAAGGAGTGCCACTAAAGCGAACTCGACGCACGCGAGGCGGCCCGCGCAGTGCATAGCTAGTTCGAAGCTTACGAGAGTAGTGGCGCTCGTCTCACCATGCTTCATCCTTGGTCTCATGGCATTTCCTTGGTGGCTGACCTGGGCACTATTGTCCGAAGTTGTACGCAACCAAGTAATGGCTGGAGTAGGCGAATAATGTGAGGCGCCAACATTCCAGCCATGGATTGCTGGGACAATCACGTTTTGGCTGCAGACACGCGTCTAAAAGGTATGGTATGGGGAGAAGATGAAGACAAGATGATCAGATAATGACAATTGCGTGACAGCGGTGGGAATGGAGCGCATAACGCGCGTCCTCGGCCGGCCGTCGTCGACAGAATGGCGCGTTCAGATTGTGCTCATCGCACGGGCAGGCATACCCGCCTTGCGGGTATATCTTGCCTCCTGCACGGGAATCACAGCGCAGGCGTGCCTTGGTCGGAGTCCACGATTAGTACAGCCGCGCCCCGGATGCGTCCCTGGCGAAGGCGCTCAAGCGCATCATTGGCAGAGGTTAAGGGAAATGCTTCGACGGATGTCTGAACGGGTACCTGTGGCGCCAATGTCAGAAACTCCGTGCCATCGCGGCGAGTCAGATTAGCAACCGAGCGCAATATTCGCTCGCCCCAGAGAATCTCGTACGGAAATGACGGGATATCGCTCATGTGAATACCAGCACATACCACCGTGCCCCCTTTCCGGATTGCGCGTAGAGCAGCGGGTACGTGCTCGCCAACAGGTGCGAAGAGGAGCGCCGCATCGAGCTCTTCAGGCGGCAGACTGAGCGCATCGCCCACCCACTCAGCGCCCAGCTCGCGTGCCAATTGCCGTGACGCCGTTGCCTCGGGGCGTGTGAATGCGAAAACTCTACGTCCCTGGAACCGTGCGACTTGCGTAATGATGTGGGCGGCCGCGCCAAAGCCGTACAGCCCAATACGCTCCGCATCGCCGGCCATACGGTAGGCGCGATAGCCGATTAGCCCCGCGCACAGGAGTGGTGCTGCCTGCTGGTCAGGGTATTCGGCCGGGATTGGAAAGCAGAAACGGGCATCCGCGACAGTGTATTCCGCATATCCACCGTCAATGTCGTAGCCGGTAAAGCGCGCGAAGTCGCACAGGTTCTCCTGGCCGCCTCTGCAATACCTGCATCTTCCGCAGGTGTAGCCCAACCAGGGGACGCCAATGCGATCGCCAACGCCGACTGAATCAACATTCTCGCCAATAGCGACTACTCTACCGACAATCTGATGCCCAAGCACTACCGGCAACTTCGGCTTTTTCAGCTCGCCATCGACGATGTGCAAGTCCGTACGGCAGACCCCGCATACCAGCACTTTAATCAGAACCTGGCTGGATTGCGGCTGTGGCATCGGAAGCAGCTCCGACTGGAGCGGAGTACCGGCGGCATGCAATACCATTGCTCGCATCACGTCCATGTGCTGCCCAATTCTCGATGAGTTCCTCCCTCTGATGCTACCGTTACCCGCAATTACATGCCGATTCGGGCACCAGAGCAATCGCGCAGCTAGCCCAGACTGAGGGCGCCAGACTGCCCAACTGTCGGTCGACTATAGTGGGCCTGGCGATCTCGATGCGACGAAGGAAAGAGCTCACTTTCTGTCATTCCAAGCGATGATGTCGGGGAGGCAAAAGGGCGGCCCGAGCGGCTGTCCAAGCAGTATGGGCACGCTGTGCAATTCGGCATATTGCGCGAACCCGTTACCATGGAACTATGGAAATAGATTATCTACCTGTCTATCCGCCGCTTCACCTCGATCATCTTGAGCGACTAAGCGATAGTACCGGCATTATTCAGCATGCGCTGCACTCAGTGCCCGACCCGACTCATGGATATTCCATAGATGACCAGGCTCGCGCGCTGATTGTGCACCTTGCACATGCCCACTTCACTGGCGCCAATCACCCCGCACCCCTTGCATACACATTCATGTCGTTTCTCAGGCACGCGGCAAATCCTGACGGCACCTTTCATAACTTTCTCTCATATAGCCGGCAGTGGTTGGACGAGCAGGGGTCGGAAGATTCGCATGGCCGAGCACTGTGGGCATTAGGGTACGCCACGCGTTATGGCATTGAGCGTGGTATGATTGGAGCGGCGGCAGACCTGTTCGATGTGGGAAAGGCACATATCGACAGCCTGCGATGGCCGCGCTCGTGGGCCTTCTCACTCTTTGGGGTGTACCACAGGCTCAAAGCCGCGCCGGACGATGACTTGCAGTCAGTGGCGCGCACACTGGCAGGGAAGCTGGTCGATTGTTTCGAGGTCGCGTCAGGACCCGATTGGCTTTGGTTCGAAGACGAGCTGACGTACTGTAACGCGAAGTTACCAGCAGCGTTGCTCCTTGCGTACGAGCTTACCGGCGAGCCTCGCTATCTCGAGGTGGGAACTGCCTCGCTAGCCTGGTTGGTTGGTGTGCTTATCAATGACGACGGCGAGTTGCGCCTGGTTGGTCAGGACGGCTGGTATAAACGTGGCGGCGTGAAAGCTAGCTTCGACGAGCAGTGCGTGGATGCACAAGGCCTTATCGAGGCGTCGGTTATCGCATTACGAGTAACAGGACTAACGAGCTGGCGTCGGCCGGCGATCGCGGCATTTGACTGGTTTATGGGAAGAAATGTCCACGGTGTCTCGCTCATTGATCCGGTTACCTGGGGATGCTTCGACGGTATCACGGCGACGCGGCTCAATAGAAACATGGGCGCTGAATCAATCGTGTGCTATTTGCTTGCATATCTCGATCTCATAGGGGCCGGCATCGTAACACTCGAGGGCGCTGTCCCGCAGCGGGTTTAGTTGTACGGTGTAATTTCCGCCGGGCTCCCTGCCGGCGCTTCGATCCATCAGGAGCCGCCTAGTACCGTTTCGCTGCCGGCTCCACCCGTTTGACGGGTGCGACTCACCCGTGTTCGGCCTATAGTGATCAAGGCGCATTTGTCGCTACGACGGTGACAAGCGTTCCGGCAGGCCAGGAAACCAACGTAGTCTGCACCGATCAGGCTGGTCGAAGCAACACAACACGCTCGGTATTCGTGCCCGCTCTATGGAAGGCATTCACTGTCAGGAGCTATCGGCACTCAAGGAGTATGGTATGGCATCAGATCTCGTAGTCGCTTACGTCAGTTCGTTTCCACCGCGCGCTTGCGGGATCGCAACTTTTACGCGCGACCTCAGTGAGGCAGTGGTGCGAAGCGGGCGCGAAGTCGTCACTCGTATTGCCGCGATCAACGAGGAGGGCGCCGCATATGCATACCCCCCGCACGTTCGCTGGACGATCGACCAGAACGACCCACAGAGCTGGCGAGACACTGCTGACCGCATCAACCAATCGCGCGTCACACTTGTTTCAGTCCAGCATGAGTTTGGCATAGACGGCTACTTTGAACGCGACGGCAAGTACGTAAACCACCTGGCAGGCTTTCTCGACCGTATCGACAAACCAGTTGTGTCGACGCTCCACACGGTCTTGCCGCACCCGCGTCCCGATCTTCTTGAGGCCGTCCGTGTGCTCCATGACCGCAGTGACCGCCTGGTCACCATGGTAAATATGGCTCGTTTAATCCTCGAGCAAGAATATAATCTTGACCCTCAAAAGCTCGTCACGATCCCACACGGTGTTCCGGAAGTACGTCGCACGAAGCCGGCACACCTAAAAGCCTCAATGCATCTCGAAGGCCGGACCATTTTAAGTACTTTTGGCCTGCTCAGCAGTGGCAAGGGCATTCAGTATATGATCCGAGCGCTACCTGAGGTCGTAAAGCGACATCCAGAAGTGCTGTATTTGATAATCGGTGAAACACATCCGGAAATACGGCGCAAGGAAGGCGAGCGATATCGCAATTCGCTCAGCGAGCTAATCAAGAAGTTAGGGCTCGAGCACCACGTGCGTTTCGTGAACCAATACCTGACGCAACAGCAATTGATCCGCTATTTACAGGCTACGGACGTCTATATCACGCCGTACATTGACCGCTATCAGATCACGTCGGGCACGTTGGCCTATGCCATTGGCTGTGGGAAGGCCATCGTTTCCACGCCATATTTGTATGCTGCCGAGGCACTTGCCGAAGGTCGCGGCGTGTTAGCTGAGTTTCAGAACCCGCGCTCGTTCGCACGCTGCATAAACGTGTTGCTGGAAAACCCGGCGCTCCGCGAGCACTGTGAAGCGAGTGCATTCGAATACGGCAAGGCTATGAGCTGGGGAAACGTGGGCGCACGTTATGCCGATCTGTTCCGCTCCATCACCGGCACGGCAACAGAGGATACCTTGGCAGCAGTGTCCAAGCTGCCCGCTATGGCGGCCGAACAGCGTGACACTGCTGCGGTAAAGCTCTTAGCGGCGAGAAGTTACGACGAAACCGGACCGGATTCGCATGGAATTGCCATGCGCGCCGCGCCTATACACGCGTCGGCCATCCCATAATACACATCCAGATAGCCATCGCGTTGGTCAACCGCCGTGGGGAAAACGACGTCCGCCACCACGCCTGAGCACTCTTCAGGGAGAAGCGGCTCAAGTGTGGGTTCGGGTGAACGATAGATGATCTGCCGCGGATCTTGCGCGTCTAGCACAAGTGCGCCCGCGGAATAGCGCAAAGTGTGGCGAAGGCCAGGGTGAGCTAACTTTCCGATGCCATGGTAAATGGTGAACCAACCCTCGGCCAGACGCACAGGGGGAGTGCCGCCCCCTAGGCGCACCGCTTCCCAAGCCTGCCCAGGAAGCATCAAAAGATGATGGTTATTGAAGGTGGGGCCGGAGGCCGTGCTGTTGCTGGAAGCTGTCGCCCAGTCTGCGTCTTCCAATGGACAGTACGAGACCCAGATAGTCCAACGATCATCCGTCACGCCTGGCGGAAGCGGGGCTACTTGCCGCTCACCAAGGGTGTTGCCTGACCAAATTTCATACATTGGGCGATGCATCAGCATCAGCGACAGTCTTCCATCCGGCCCGGTCACAGGCTCCGGAAACAGGAAGACGTCTTTATTGCTGTAGATATTCATATCCGCGCCATGATGTGGAGCAAAGTCGATCAAGCCCACTCTTCTCCATTCATGTAGATCGGTTGACACCGCTAGAGCGCCCTTGGGCCCACGCGGCCCATATGCGGCGTAGCACATCACGTAAACGCCAAGCGCCGGAATAAACGTTACTCGTGCATCCTCGCAACCACCGCCCGAATTAGGATTTAGCTCATACGCTTCGCGCGGCTCGAGTGCGACGCCCATCCGCTCGACGCCGGTTGGCAGGCCCGTCGCGTCGTAGAGCACGCGCGCCACGCCGATGCGCGAGTAGTTACCCCGTGCAACTAATCGCGGAAAGAGCATGAAGTCACCGTTCGCGGCTCGAACGCCGCCCGGGTTCAACACACCACCTTCCTCGAGCAGGTCACCCGTCTGTGGACGCATGACAATGTTCAGACGACGAAGTCCGTAAAGTGGCTCGGTCGCCACAAAGCTGTCAATATGATCTTGCAGGTCATGCATAACCGCGAATGCCCCTACTTTCCGGATATTCAGAATAATGCTGGTGGGGTGCTGCTTGAAAGTCCCGTACGAGCCTGCCTACGGTCTCAGAAGCATAGCAGCGTGGTGTCGTCCGGTACACCCACTAACAGGGGTATAACCGGTATTGGAGCTGGGTTGTGATCCATACGACTACACGTGCAAATCGCGTCCGCTAGCGGCGCTGGGCGTGAGCCCTGCATCTCACACGTGGCAAGAAACGGAGCGCGAAGGGTGTGGATGTGCATCCACACCCTTCATCCTACCAGAAGCTCAGACAAATACAATGGTCCAACAACGGCCCTTGAGGGGCCTATTTGCAGCGGAAAGCGCGATTCTCACTGGGCTCCGGCAAGTTGCTCCGCCGCCGCGGCAGCGGCACGCGTCAGAGCGGTGGGCTGCTCTGCGACAGGAATGTGGCATAAGGTGACATGTCCCTGGCCAGCGATGCGCAGAGGTGGGAACTCTGTCTCGCAGATAGCACCAATCTTTCGGTGGCAGCGACCCTGAAACGGGCAGCCACGGTCGTTGTGTGAATCTGCCTGCATCTCGCTCTTGAGTGCAAGTCGTAACTGCGGTGCGTCCGGATCAGGTTGAGGGATAGCCGAGAGCAGTAGCTCGGTGTATGGATGATTCGGCCCGGTAAACACCTGGACCGTCGATCCTGTCTCCACAATATGCCCGCGATACAGCACGATAATACGATCTGCCAGATATTGCACAACCTGCAAATCGTGTGAGATGAACAAGTATGCAGTTCCCCAGCGAGACTGCAACTCCTGCAGCAAGTTGAGCACCGTGGCCTGAACTGAAACATCGAGCCCAGATACCGGTTCATCGCAAATAACCAATTTGGTTCTGGCGGCAAAGGCGCGCGCGATGGCCACGCGCTGTTTCTCACCGCCGCTCAGCTGGCTCGGATAGCGGTCCATATAGC
>JAQBPC010000476.1 GCA_028287725.1 Chloroflexota bacterium
CCAATGAGGTGGATGTGCCCGTAGGACGCGTCGTATATACCGGCATGCTCAATGAGCGAGGGACGTATAAATGTGACCACACGGTTGTCCGCTTGACAGAGGATCAGTTCTACGACGTCTCCACAACAGCGCAGGCGGTGCGAGACGCCGATTAGATTGGCCGGCATATCGGAGATGCCCGCGTCGAATTGTCCGACGTAAGTGCGCAATTCGGTGTTCTTGGCGTCATGGGTCCGCTTGCACGAACCCTGCTCCGGCCGCTATGTGAGAGTGATCTGTCGCACGCTGCTTTCCCTTTTGGTACTGCGCGACGCGTAGCCATCGGCCCGACTACGGCGCTTGCAGTACGGGTAACCTATGTTGGCGAGCTGGGATGGGAATTGCACGTCCCGGTCGAGCAGCTAGCGGCATTGTTCAAACTAATCGAATCGAATGGTCGGCCGCTCGGGATGAAGTTGGCGGGCTCGGTCGCCATGAACTCGCTTCGCATTGAGAAGAGCTATTGCGCGTGGGGCGCTGAGCTTTCAACGGACGAGACGCCAATCCACGCCGGGCTGGGCTTTGCCGTTGCCTGGAACAAGCCGGATGAATTCCTTGGCAAGCACGCGTTAGAGCTGCAGCGCGCCGAGGGAGTGCGCAAGCGGCTCGTGACGCTGGTGCTTGACGACCCCTCGCCGATACTGTGGGGTGGCGAGCCGATCTACCGCGATGATGAGCCCGTCGGCTATACGAGCTCAGGAAGCTATGCGCACGCTAGGCGCCGCTATCGGCATGGGGTACGTCAAGCGCAACGAGGTAGTCACACCTGACTGGCTGCGTTCCGGCACGTATCAGATCGACATCGCGGGCGAACGCTATACCGCGAAACTCCACCTACGAGCACCGTATGATCCATCGCGCGCGCGAATCCTGATGTAGCCTTTCAGGCGGCGGAACCGCGGGGCTAGGTGCGCAGACCTGCCCTAACCCAGCACTTCATAGGTGTCCAGCTCGGATGTAACCGGACTGTTTTCCGCGCCCTCGTGCGCGCGTGAAAAGGCCTCGCTCTTCTTCCAAGCTTCGAATGCGTCGCGGCTATTCCACTGTGTGAGCGCGACGTATTCCACTGCGCCCCCTTGATCTGCCTCACGTGTGTTGCGCATGAACTGGAAGCTGACGAAGCCTGGCACGTCTTGCATTGAGCCGGCATGACGAAATGCACGCTCAAGATGTTCAGAGAATTCGGGAGGACTCTTAATACGGTTCATTACGATGTACATAACATTGGCTTTCACTCATGCAACGTGGCGCTGTGTACCCGGCTCTGGAGCTGGTATATTCGCACCGATTATCGGCTGTAGCCAGCGCGGCGTCCACCAATTCCACTGGCCGAGCACGCGCATCGTTGCCGGTACCAAGAGGCAGCGGATTAGTGTAGCGTCGAGAAGTATGGCAAATGCGAGCCCGAGCCCGACTGCTTTTATCAGAACGATATCAGTGAACGCGAAGCTGCCCGCTACAACAACCAGGATTAGCGCGGCACTGGTGATGATACGTCCCGTGCGCTCCAGCCCTCTGGCAACACTGGCCGTATTGTCATTCGACGCCAGGTACTGTTCCCTTATGCGGCTCAACAGAAAGACTTCGTAGTCCATGGAGAGGCCGAATAACGTGCAGAACATGATAATCGGGGTAACCTCGTCGACATACCCTGTTGGGCTGAAGTTGAGCAAACCGCTCAAATGGCCCTGTTGGAAGATCCAGACTACGGCGCCATACGCGCCAAGCAGGCTTAAAGCATTCATCAATACTGCTTTGAGTGGAAGCACGACCGACCGAAGTAGTACCATGAGCACCAGGTACGTCACCACGACCACGAACAAAATGCTGACCGGGAACTGTGCATACAGGTTCGTCAGATAGTCCATGACCCCCGCGTCGTAACCGCCGACGTAGCGCTGCAGGCCAGCACCGAGTGGCGTTGCTCGAATGCGTTTGATGAGTCGCTCGATGGCCTGGCCACTTTGCCCGTGCTTAGGTTGCAATCCTATGATCGTACTGTTGTTGCCCATATACGTATGGACGACCGCCGCGACCTGTGGATTGGTGAGATAATGCCGGACTTGCAGGTATTCGGCGCGCGTGCCGTTTGGAATGAGTGTCACGGGACTCTTGGTCTTCGAGGCATCGATGCCGGGGTCCCGATTTAAAGTATGCACGTAATCGTACAATGCCCCCATCGATTGGGGCGAAAGCAGATCATTGTTGGAGTGCACCGCGACTACGACCGGATTGTCTTGCTGCTGGCGGAACTGCTGATTTAGCATATCGAACCCAATGCGTGACGGTACCGTTTTGGGCAGTATGGTGGCGTCGGGAACGTTCAAATGCAGGGCTTTGAATGGTATGGCGATGACCACAACCACCGTGAGCACCGAGATAATTACCGGCCAGGGATACCGCATCACCCACACGGCAAGTGCATGCCAGAAGCGGCTCTCACCAGTTCGCTTCCATGGAACAATCGGAATCGAGTCAATGCGCGTGCCGAGTACCGAGAGCAGCGCAGGCAATAGCGTAAGGGCTGCGAGGACCGAGATCAGCACTACCAGGCTGCCACCCAAACCAATTGACCGGAGAGCCGTGGAGTGGAAAATTAAGAGCCCGCAGAGGCCGATCATCACAGTAACACCGGAAAACAGGACCGCTCGCCCTGCGCTGCCTATGGCGATTGCCACTGCATCTTCGACCGGCCGGATGTGAATCTCCTCACGGAATCGGCTGACAACGAACAGGGCGTAGTCGATGCCCACACCAAGCCCTATCATTGACGTCACATTCAGGCTGAATATTGAGAGATCGACTGCGTGCCCGATCGCGAACAAGATCGCAAGTGTCGGCGCCACTGAAAAGACGCCCATAATTATTGGCACGCTAGAGGCGACGAGCGTTCCAAAGATTGTCACTAACAGAATTAAGGCGATCGGGAACGTATAGGTCTCGACCTTTTGCAGATCGTCACCAGAAACGCGCTGGATATCGCCGAATACGGCGCCGTCGCCGGCTACAAGTACGTTGAGCGTTGGGCTATGGATTGCCCCACGCACCTGGGGTACCAGGCCCTGGAGAAGGTCGAAGCTCAATGAGTATTGAAGTACAGCCAGGGCGGAGTGGCCGTCCACCGATATCAGCCGCTGGTCCTGCAGTGAAGGCCGCCTGCTGTAATAGGTGTCGATATGCGAAACGTGTGGCAAGGCCCGGGCAGGCGCGAGCGCTTGTTCCATGGCTCGTCGGAACCGCGGATCGGATGCCTTCATGCTTGGGCTGGTGAAAATGACCGTGAGGTTACTCGGATAGAAACCAAGGTCGCGCACGAGCAGCGACGTTGCCTGATCGGACTCACTTACGCCGTTGGCAAAGCCACCACCCTTG
>JAQBPC010000478.1 GCA_028287725.1 Chloroflexota bacterium
GATCTCCTCCTCGCCTTCTAGCAGCAGCTTCAGGTTGATCGGAAGTCGCCCCTCCGTAGCAAAGTACGCTTCAATCACCTTGATGGGAATGAACATTGGCCCCTTGTCGTCGCTGACGCCGCGGGCATAGATTCGTCCATCCCTGATGTCGGGCGAGAATGGTTCCGAGTGCCACTTGTCTAACGGATCGGGCGGCTGCACATCGTAATGACCGTAGACGAGCACCGTGGGACGCCCGGGCGCCTCAAGCCACTCGCCGTAGACCACGGGGTGGCCCGCGGTCTCCATTACCTCAACTTTGAGTGGTCCGGCCTCGCGCAGGCGATCGGCAACCCAGTCCGCAGCGGTCGCGACATCTGCGCGGTGTTGCGGATCGGTGCTGATGCTCGGGATGCGCAGGAAATCAAGCAGCTGGGAGAGGATACGCTCACGGGATTCATCAATATATGCCTCTGGGGTTTGCTGCATACTACCCTCGATACGGAACAGTCCAGCGAAGCTAGACTCCTTGGATGAATGCCCTGGTCTCCTCGACCGCGGTTTGCCATATCTTCAGCATCTGCTCGTCGGGCTTCTCGTAGGCGCCGCCGTAATTGCCGTCGCCGAGCAGCTCGCGGACGGCCACGGGTGAGAGACGGCCTAGCTTGGCGAGGTCAGCCATTGGCTTCTGACCCTCAGGGGCGGGAGCAACGCGGTTCCAAGGGAAGTTCTCCATCCAAGAGCCGTGCGAGCAAAGGGTATCAACCTCCTGCACTGCCTTCCAGGTACGTGGGGCGTTCCACCAGTTATATAAGACCACCGTGACCGCGGGATGGTCCGACATCCACTCCGCCGCGAAGGAACCCGCCGGGTTGTTGCCTCCATGCCCGTTGACGAGCATGATACGCCGAAATCCCTGGCCGGCCAGCGCATCCAACATGTCGCGCACGACGGCGACGTAAGTCGAGATGCGAAGGCTCACGCTGCCGGGGAATGCGAGAAAGTATGGTGTGATTCCATAGGAAAGGGCAGGAAAGACGGGGATGCCAAGCGGTTCGGCGGCCTCGACGGCCACGCGCTCGGCCAGAATCGCATCGGTGGCGAGACTGAGATATGCGTGCTGCTCGACACTGCCCAACGGCACGATAGCTCGGTCATCGCGCTTTAAATAGTCTGCCACCTGCATCCAGGTCATCTCGGCGATTCTCAAGGCGTCCACTCCTCCGGATAAATTGCATCAGCCATCTGTGAAGTGCATAACTACCAGCGTATCCATACCGCTGAGTTTATGCACGAATCGTTCGACTCGCGCGGGAAGCTCAACTGGAACCTTGTCTCGTACCTTGCCTGGTGAGTGTTTGCGACCAAAGCGCGTGGGCCCCGCGTATCGTGACTCATACCAACGTGGCCCACTCAGGTCCGGGCTACGTTCAGCGCAAAAACATTCGGGCTCTACAGTATTTCCGATAATTCCGGTAGAACCTATGCGAATGCACGCCCGCATCTGGTACCATGACGACCATCCGGCAATTATTTCCTCTCTCATTGATGGATTGCGCGCATTCGGGCGAGCCTGGCGAACAGCCACCGGCCACGCAGTGTAATTGCACTACAGGATTCAGTGAGATACAAAAAGCTTGCTAATAGCAGTAGAAGAGCAAAAGGGCAACATGGGAACACAACGTGGGAACACGGTACCCCTTCGCGTAGCCGGCGTGGTATTAGCCATGACGGCGCTAACCGTGGCAAACGCAGGCGGTCGGCCAGGGCTGCCAGTTGCGCAGGTCCGGGCCGCTGGTCAAACCCTCCTCGTGGCGCGGGACATCAGCGACGCGAAGTCGTTGGATCCGGGTCACTTTTACGAGTACACATCGGAAGCGGTATCCACCAACTTCTACGACACCCTGGTAACGTATCGTGGCAACGATAGCACACATGCCGTGTCCGATCTGGCTACCAGCTGGTCAGTCGGCGGGGCTGGTAAGGTCTACACCTTCCACTTACGTCATGGCGTGCGCTTTGCCAGCGGCAACTCGATGACGGCGGCCGACGTAGTGTTCTCGTATCGCCGGTTCCTCTACCTCAAGGATAGTCCCTCCTTTCTGATCGCAGGCGTCTCCAACATCCAGGCTGTTGACCCATACACGGTAAAAATCACGCTGTCCGCGCCCGATGACTCCTTCTTGGCCGCGTTGGCCGACAATAACTTCGGCGTCCTCGATTCCAAGCTGGTAATCGCTCATGGCGGCGACGATTCACCGAATGCCGCAACGAAGGACAAGGCACAATCATTTCTTGATAGCCAATCGGCCGGAACCGCTGCCTTTCAGCTAACCAACTGGACACGTAACGTCCAGATCGTCCTGAAGCGAAATCCCTACTACTGGGGAGCTAAGCCGGCGCTGGACCAGATCACCTTCACGGGTGTGTCAGACATTGCGACGCAGCGATTGTTGGTGCAAAAGGGCAGCGTCGACGTGGCATTGAATATTAATTTGCAACAGGCACAGGCCATGGCGCATGACCCAAATGTGCAAGTGGTGACGGGCAATACGCTCGATCTGAGCTATATCGGCATGAACACCAGCGCCCAGGTCTCCAAGCCGCTCTCCAATAAGTTGGTTCGCCAGGCTATACGCTACGCCATCGACTACGACGGAATCCTCAAGGGTCTGCTCAAGGGTGTTGGTACCCGTCCGAACGGCATGATCCCCGTCGGCATGTTGGGCAACGAGCCGGCGTTCAACAATTCTCTGCTCATCCAACAGAACATCCAGAAGGCGAAGGCGCTGCTCAAGCAAGCCGGCTACGCCAATGGCTTTCCCGTGACCCTGAGCTATGTGGTGAAGGACGTCTTTGACGGTATAGGCTACGATCCGCTGGCGGCCAAGGTGCAGAACGACCTGGCAAGAGTGGGGATCAAGGTGACGCTCGCGCCGCAGAACGGTGCGGTGCTTCTTTCCTCGATCCGTTCGAAGAAGGTGCAAATGGTCCTGTATAAGTGGACCGTGGATTATCCGGATCCCAACGACTATGCCGGTCCCTTCTCACCAGGCGGTGGCGTAGCCAAGGCCTTCAATTACACTTTTGATACGAACCTCACCAACCTGGCTAATCAAGCCGATAGCACGCCCGACACGGCCAAGCGCGTCGCGATTTACCACACCATCCAGAAGACATGGCTGGACGAAAGTCCCTGGATCGGCCTGGTGCAGCCGCAAAACATCATCGTGCTCGGCAGTAATATTAAGGGGTATGTCTATTCCCCCGTGCTGCCGTACAACTTCCGAACTGTCACAAAGCAGTAACCGCCGAACGGCAGCCCTTGCAAACAACACGGTGCGCGAGTTCACGCACCGTGTTGTTTGCGTTCTGGGCTTGAATGCACCAACCGTCGTTGCTTCACCGGTCGCTTGCCGGCGCCAGCGGGCCGAGTGCGAATGCGCGTGGCCATGGCGGCCTACCCTTGTGGCCTGCCGGCGCCGGAGCGAGTATTCAAGTTCCCCAATCTGATTTGCTCCCGCGATACGCCAGTGCTATCTCTTGTATAGGCTGGTACTTGCGGATGAAGTCGGCTGACTCGGGGCCGGTCGATTGTGTCGTCGTTGAGTTGCTCCTGCCATTGACATCCGTCTAGACCCCACTCGCCACATGATTTGCAGTGCGGAGGACATTTTCACGACATGGCGTTACCACTTTCCATTCTCGATCTCTCTCCCATCGGATCCGGCTCGACCAGCACTGAAGCGTTGCAGAACACCCTTGACCTGGCTCGCCTGGCGGACCGTATCGGTTACACGCGCTATTGGCTTGCCGAGCATCACAACATGCCCGGCATAGCGAGCTCGGCGCCCGAAATCGTAATCGGGCACGTAGCCAGCGAAACCACGCGCCTTCGCATCGGCTCCGGCGGCATCATGCTGCCGAATCATTCGCCGTTAAAGGTTGCCGAATCCTTCCACGTGCTTGAGGCGTTACACCCTGGGCGGATCGACCTGGGCATTGGCCGCGCACCCGGCACAGACCAGGTGACTGCCCTTGCGCTGCGCAGGTCGAGAAACGCACTTGGAGCGGACGACTTCCCAGCGCAACTGGCGGAGCTGCTGGCCTTCTCGTCAGGTGGGTTCCCAGCTGGTCATCCATTCCAGTCTGTGACCGCCGTTCCCAACGACGTGGACCTACCACCCATTTGGTTGCTTGGCTCGAGTGACTACAGCTCGCAGGCCGCCGCGACCCTCGGCATGGGCTTTGCCTTCGCCCACCATATCAGCCCAGACGCCGCAGTGCCGGCGATGCGGTACTACCGAGAAAACTTCACGCCTTCCGATCAGCTGAGCCAGCCACATGCGATCCTGACGGTCTCCGCAATCTGCGCCGAGACGGACGAACGTGCGGAGGAACTCGCGACCTCGATCGAGCTTACCATGCTGCGTCTGCGTAGTGGCAGGCCTGGTCTACTGCCGACGCCGGCGGAAGCAATG
>JAQBPC010000509.1 GCA_028287725.1 Chloroflexota bacterium
GTCACCCAGAGCAAAGTGAAGATCGTGCGGGCCAAACTGGGCGACAACGCCGGTATCATTGGCGCGGCGTTGCTCGCCGTGGCTCGGAAGGAGCAATAAGCAGGCCGCGCCCAGCGGCCGGCAGGAGCGTTCCGGCTGCCATGATACACTCAAGTAGAAGCTGATTCCGGATAAACGACGCCCGCTTACGCCGCGTCAACATATGCTCTGGAGCGTACTAGCCGCTATGTCTTCTACGGTGATAGATCAAGCAGCCTCCCGCCCGACCCCGGCCTACGTCGCCAATCCGTACCGTCCACGCCGGCGCCGGACGCGCGAGGTGATGGTGGGGAACGTCGGAGTCGGCGGCGATAATCCTGTACGCGTGCAATCGATGACCACGACGCGCACGCAGGATGTGGAAGCAACCACGGCGCAGGCCGTCAGCTTGGTCGAGGTTGGCTGCGAGATCGTGCGAATCACCGCGCCGACGGTTTCCGACGCCAGGGCAATCGGCGAGGTACGCGCGAGGCTCCGTGCCATGGGCATCACCGTGCCGCTCGTCGCCGACATTCACTTCTCGCCCGCCGCGGCGAGCGCCGCGACCGAGTACGTGGACAAGGTGCGCGTCAACCCCGGTAATTTCGCCGATTCGCGGAAGTTTGCCACGCGCGAGTACACCGATGCCGAGTATGCACAGGAACTCGAACGAGTAGCGGCAAAGTTCATCCCGGTGGTGCTGGCGTGCAAAGAACGCGGCGTGGCGATGCGCATCGGGACCAATCACGGGTCGCTGAGCGACAGGGTGATGAATCGCTTCGGCGATAGCCCGGAGGGCATGGTCGAGTCGGCGCTGGAGTTCGTGCGCATCTGCGAAGGGCTCGCGTACTACGACATTATTCTCTCGATGAAGGCATCGAATCCCAAAGTGATGATCGCTGCCTATCGCTTACTGGTAGCGCGCATGTCTGCCGAGGGCATGGCCTACCCGCTTCATCTTGGCGTCACGGAGGCGGGTAATGGCGACGATGCCCGCATCAAATCCGCCACCGGCATTGGCAGTCTGCTGCTCGACGGCCTGGGCGACACCATCCGCGTCTCGCTGGCCGAGGATCCGGAAGCCGAGATCCCGGTAGCCCAGCAGATCGTCGCACTCTGCTCGCTGCCGTTCTCCAGCGCGGACGATGCGCCCCTCACGGACGGACCTAACCTCTCATACGACCCATTCCATTACGAGCGGCGGCATAGCCGGCCCGTGCAGCTTGGCGCCGTACAATTGGGCGCGGGCGCCACGATCGCCGTTGCCGGGCAGGTTCCTGCTCGCGAGCCTATCGTGCTGCCGGTGAACGGCAACCGCGGCCTCAAGGCCTATCGGCCGGATCTGCTCGTGTGGGACCTCGCCGGTCCCGCCGATCTGGCGCGTCTCGGCGAGCTTGCCTGGAAGGGCGAAGGCACGGCGCCGCGGCCGCTGGTGGCTCGCAGCGCCGATCTCAACCTGTTAGAGCAAGCGCTGCCGCATGTCGAGGCTGTTCGCCTGGTCCTGGACGGCTCGCAGCCCGAGCCGGTCGTGCTGAAGTTGGCGCACGCCAGTGCCACGCGGCAGGTGGCGCTGTGGTTGGAGGCCGATCTCTGCGGTGAGGAGCCCGAGGACCGGGTCCGTACCCTGGTTTCCCTGGCACGCGCCAGTGAGCTTGCCGGGCAGACCAACATTCTGGCGAGCCTGCATTCACCGGATGCGGCAAGCGCCGTGCGTGGCACGCGACTCCTGGCGGCGCAGCTCGCGGCCGTGGGTGTTCACTGTCCGCTGGTGCTTCTCGCCCCCGTGGGAGAAGCACCGATGCTCAGCGGCGCGGCCGCACTTGGCTCCTTACTCTGCGACGGGATTGGCGACGCAGCGCAGGCGGCATCGGTGCCCCTGGCCTTCGACCTGCTGCAAGGAGCCGGCGCGCGCCTCACGCGTACCGACTACGTGGCGTGCCCATCTTGCGGACGAACGCTCTTCGACCTGCAGTCCACGACGGAGCGAATCAAGGCCGGCACCTCACACCTCAAGGGCGTGAAGCTCGCGATCATGGGCTGCGTCGTGAATGGGCCGGGTGAGATGGCGGATGCCGATTTCGGCTACATGGGTGGCAGCCCGGGCCGTGTAAATCTCTATGTCGGTAAGGAATGCGTCGAGCGGAACGTGCCCGAGGCCGAGGCCGATCAGCGCCTGATCGCGCTGATCCGCGCACACGGGCGCTGGATAGAGCCGGATTCTGACCATGAGTGACCTCATTCTGGAGGCGGATCTCCAACTACAGCAACCCGCGCTGATCGCGGCGTTCACCGGCTGGCCTGATGCCGTGGAAGCTTCAAGTCGGGTTGTGAGCTTCCTGCGAGAGAAACTGGAAGCCACGCGTGTCGGCACCATCCGGTCCGATGGCTTCTACGACTTTGCCAGTGCAAGGCCTCGCGTGAACATTCGTGGCGGCGTGATGCGGGGACTTGAGTATCCCGGCACCATCATCTACTCCTGGCGCAACCCCGAGGGGCCCGGCCGCGACCTCTTGTTACTCGAGGCCAGTGAGCCCAATCTCCGCTGGCCCGCCTACGTGGATGCCATACTCGATCTAGTTACTCGCTGCGATGTGCAAGCGGTGTATAGCTTCGGTAGCCTCTTCGATGGCGTTCCGCATACGCGGCCTCCGCATATCTCCATGGCCGTGGCGCAACCCGAGCTACGCCGCAGTATGGCCCGACTGGGGCTCTCGCCTGTCAACTACGAGGGACCAAGCAGCATTCACACCGCACTACTCGACGGCTGCCGGACACGACGTATACCGGCGGCCAACTTCTGGGGCCACGTGCCTGCCTACGCGCAGTTGAGCTGGAACCCTCGCATAACGCTGGCGCTGCTGGAAACCGTACTGGCCTTGCTGGAAATGCCATTCGACTTGCAGGAATTGCGTAACCAGGCCACGCAGGTGGATGATCTGCTCGATCGCCTGGTGGAAGCGGACAGCGATCTACAGCGACAAGTGCGCGGCTACGAGCGCCGGCACGACAAAGATGCCCCTACGGGATCGCTCCCGAGCGCGGATGCCATTCTCAGCCAGGTGGAAGAGTTTCTGCGCTCCTCGCAGGAAGATGATAACGAGCCCGAGGAATAGCGCAACCCTCCCACAGCCGGCATGTCGCCGTGTGGGAGGGTTATTGAGGTGCTCAATCCCGCGGATCGGCCTGCATCGCCATGCCTACGTGCACCGATGGGTTCAGTGTTACCGCCAACACACCCGG
>JAQBPC010000522.1 GCA_028287725.1 Chloroflexota bacterium
TGTTCTGTTACTCGGAACTTAACAAGGCCTAAGCAGCCTACAAAGGGGCGTGCAACGGCAATATCGCGAAGCGTACGTGTATACCCGAGTCGCAAGCCCGAAGCTAATGCGCCGGTCAGCTGTTCCAGAACACGATACCGCCCGCACGTGCCCTGGCGCGCTCCGTTTTCCACGGAGTTGTCGCCGGTGTTGAGAAGCACTGTGCGGTAAGCCAGGCGGGACCGGAGAGCAGCCACTACGTGGGTTTCCAACAAGATCTGGAAACCACGATCGTTAGGCTGGAAAGCGGGGGTGTCCGGAAACCACGCCGGTCACGGCATGGAGTCTGACAGTGCTTGCCAAGCCACGGCCTTCGGGCCGCTTACGTCCAAATCACGATGTCCACCAACCTGGAGGACGTCGCCGGCTAGCGGAGGTAGTTGCGCTCGATAGCCGGCACGTACACCTGAAAGGCGCTGCCGGTCGCCGTCACGCCGGAGAAGCGGTACACCGGCTCGTAGTAGATGCCGTCCGGCGCGTTCACCGCCACATACAGGATGGTAGTGCCGGTGATTGTCGAAGCACTATCAGGGAGTGCGCTATCGGCGTGCACCAGTCCGTGCCCAGCCGTCACGCTGTCGAGCGCCGCGGCTGCCGAGATGCCAGGAGCCATTGGCGCCACCGCGGTGTTCACCCACTGTATATCGAGCGCGGTAAGCACACCTTGAGAGTTGAAGGTGACCACGGCGCGCGCGCCGACGATTTTGTCCGGCGCGTACTTGCTGAATGTCGCGACCTTGCTTCCATCCGCCTTACTCGTCACGCTATCAAGCTGCATCCCGTCGTCCACGGCAACTAGCTGATGCGCGGTGAGGAAGGTGCGAGCGTTGGACGCCGCATCGAATGCCGGCGCCTGTGGCAGGGAGGCCGGCACTGGCGAGACGCGAGCAAGTTTCAGGCGGTAGCCATAGCTCTTCGCTTGATACGTGGCGAGATAGAACTGGTTGTCAGCGCCCACCGTCGCCACGGTGCCCGCCTTGGTCTGCGAAATGCTCTTCGGCGCGGGTATCAGTCCGTATGACCTAAGCTGGTCAAGCGCGGACAAATCCGGCAAGGCGGGCTTGTAGACGGGCAGCTGGCCCGGATCAGCCGGCGAGGTGGTCCCCGGCAGATGCAGAACGACGCCGGACGTCAGTGGGACAGTGTGCCCAAGCGGTGAGCCTAATGTGGCGTTTAATTGCGACGGCACTGGGAACTGATTTGCGGCGGGCACGGTGGGCGAAGGCGAAGGCATAACCGCGGCGGCATTGTTGATACCCGGCGGGGTTGTCGTTACCTGAGCCACGACAACCGGGCCCGAGGGGCTCGTCGCTGCAGCCGTTGCCGTTGGCCGAGAGGGGCTCGGTGTACTCGGCGCGGCAGGGACATTGGTGGCCGTCTCACTTGGCTGTGAAGTAGCACGGGCGGCATTTGTCGCCGTTGGCACTGCCGCGGTATCCGTCGGAGCGGCGTGCGTCGGCGCGGCGTGCGTCGGCGCGGCGTGCGTCGGCACCATGGTAGCAGTCGCTGGCACCCGCGTTTGCGTGGCAATTGCCCGCGTAGCGGTCGGCTTAGCAGCGGTCGCCGAGGGCCGGCTCGTCGCCATGCTGTGAGCGGGGACACGTGTGGGCGAATTAGTGGGCAGGGTTACCTGGTTTGTGCGCGGCGTCAGGCTTGGCGGCACGGAAGTAACTGTTGCCGGCACTGGGGTATCACTTGGCACAGGCGTCGCCGTGTGGCCCGGAGGCGTGGCCGGCTGGGACCGGGCCGTCGGAGAATCGGCAGCTTGCGGCGTATTGGTTGGCACGGGGACGCTCTTCGTCGCAGTTGCAGGGACGCTCGTGCTAGTAGCGACCCTCGTGTTTGCAGTGAATTTGGTGTTTTCAGGACCCGCGGTTGGCCCTGCCGGCGGAGGTGTCGACGTTGGCACGACGGTGTCGCGCGGCGTCGCGCTCGAAGGCGGAGTCGGCACGACTACTTGCGCAACTTTGGTCGGCGGCGCGGTGTCACGCGGCGTAGCGCTTGCGGCATCGGCACTTCGCGGTGTCTGTACTGGCGTGGCGGTTGCCGCATCGGTCTGTCCTGGCGTTACGGTCGCCGCATGTGATCTATGTGGCGTTAGGCGCGGAGCCGTGATGTGTGTGCCAAAGATAACGACGCGTGAAGGAGCTGTCGTCGACCCAGGGGGGGCGACCGTTACTTCCGGTCCTGGCGCCGCGGTTGGCTGAGTGGGAGTAGCCGGCGACACCAGCGCTACCCTTGAGTGATTACCGGTCTGCTGGTGCAGGCCAACGTAGCCTACCGCCAGGCCGATGGAGGCAGCGCTCGCCACGGCCACTGCCACGAAGGCGCGCCTGGCACGCCCCCAGAGCGGTGTCGGCGTATGCTCGGCGAGGTCCGCCGCCACCGGTACCACGGGCACGGTATCCGCGTATTTCTCAAGAAGCTCGGCCTTAAGTCGGGCGCGAAAATCCGGATCGGGAGAAACGGGCGCCAACTGGTCGCGCAGCTCAAGGGAGAGCCGCAGCAACGGGTCGCGCACCTGGTCAGCGGCAGGTAAGGCTTCGCCTTCCAGCAACTGCTCAAGCTCCTCGTCGAACCGATCCGCCTCGAAGGTCATCGCGTTGGACTAACCTCTTCGGTAACCAACCGCCGATGCAGCGCGGTCAAAGCACGGTGCAGCAGGGCCTTAACCGCCCCCTCGCTTCGCTGCATGATCCGAGCGATGTCCTTATTTCGAAGCTCCTGGCCAAACCGCAGCAAAATCACTTGCTGTTGATCGTCCGGCAGCGCGCGCACCGCGGCCAGCATATCCGCTTTCCACTCTAACGTTGCAACTAATGATTCAGGGCCAGGTTCCGGCTCCAAAACTTGTTCAAGATCTTCCTCGCCGCTCATTGCCGGCTCACGCCGGAATCGAGCGGCCACCGCATTCGAGGCTATGCGATATAACCAGGCCGAGAACGCCACCCCGCGCCATTCAAACCCCTGAATGTTCTCCAGCGCGCGGTGGAAAGTCTCCGAAACGATATCCTCTGCCAACGTTTTGTCGCCCACTCGAGTGAACACATAACTGTAAATTGCGTCCACGTAACGTTCATAGAGGGCGCCAAAGGCGACCGGGTTTGAACGCGCCGCTTCGACCAGTTTGCGTTCAGCTTCAAGCTGTTGTGGCGACGGTGGCAGAGTGATGCCCTCCGTGCCGGATGCATCGCACACATCCTACTAGTACAATGCACCGACACCTATTTAGATACGCGCTAAATCGGCCAAGAATGCCCTATTAGCCAATACGATACAAGGGTCGCGCGTTCACTATATGCTTTGACTGGCTTTTGAGGCCGCGGTATGCTACAAGCCGTCACCCGGACGGGCATAAACGAAGTCGTAGGGACGCGGAAGGATCAAGCGGTACGATGCGAACAGTGGTCACCATCCTGCTCAGCGGGCTATTTGCATATGGCCTCGCCCTCTGGTTCAGTCTGGTGATTTGGACCTTTAACGACATTCGCGCCAGGTCCCAAAACATCGTCACCCAGCTAATGGGGACCTCCATCGTCCTCATGTTTAACCTGTTCGGCTTGCTCCTATATTACATCATCCGCCCCAGCCAGACGCTAGCTGAAGCGTATGAAAAGTCACTCGAAGAAGAAACGCTCCTGCAGGAAATCGAGACACGGCACCTGTGCCCAACCTGCAGCCAGCGCATCCAGGATGACTTCCTGATGTGCCCCACCTGCTTCACCAAGCTTCGCCGCCAGTGCCACTTCTGCAGCCACCTGCTGCAGCCGGAATGGAGTCTTTGCCCGTACTGCGGTCGCTAATCAGTGGCCGAGTACCGGTTAGCCGTACGCGATTGGCCCGCCAGCGAACAGCCACGTGAGAAGCTCCAGCAATTCGGCCCCGGCTCCCTATCCAACGCCGAGCTGATCGCGATCCTGCTGCGAGTCGGCAGCGTCGGCGAGGATGTCGTCTCCCTGTCGCAACGACTGCTCGTGCAGTATGGCGGTCTGGCCGGCCTTCATCAGGCCATCTTCGCCACGCTCGCAGCGGAGCACGGCATGGGCCAGGCAAAAACTTCGGCGCTCAAGGCCGCGCTCGAGCTCGGCAGGCGCCTTCTGCTCGACCCGGGCCAGGAACGCATGCGCATCAGCTCGCCGGATGACGTAGCCCAGCTGCTGATGATGGAAATGCACAATCTGGAGCAAGAGTGCCTGCGCACTGTGCTGCTGAACACCAAGAACATGGTTTTGGCAGCTCCGACTATCTATCAAGGAAGCGTCAACAGCACCTCATTCCGGGTCGGCGAGCTCTTCCGCGAGGCAGTGCGCCACAACGCCACCGCCCTGATCCTCGTCCACAACCACCCGAGCGGCGACCCGACGCCGAGTCCGGAAGATGTGCAGGTCACCCGCACCCTGGTAGAGGCGGGGAAGATGATGGACATCGAGGTGCTCGACCATCTGGTGATCGGCCGCGGCAAGTACGTCAGCCTCAAGGAGCGCCGGCTGGGGTTCTAGCGAAGGCGGCTTTTCCAGGCTTATCCAGGCTTACGGCGCTCGCCACCTCCAGATCCTATACATAGGTACTCCTATCTGCCAGCGCGTGCACATCCTGCACCCATCCATTCGGAAAGCCACGATGAGGGACCTCCCATTGGTGGAATCGCCTGGGTGTGCGGTGTCGTCGGGCGCACAAGTCTGGAGCCCGAGCGCGAGAAGGGTCCCTCGTTCGCCGACCACATACTTGGGCGGGAGCCCACAGACGGACCCGTACGGCGGCTGGTATCCTAATAGAACCGTGGCCGTCCTGCGACCGGACTTCCCTAGGGCATGCATGAGCCCGCATCAGTCGTGCCGCGCATCCAGCTAGCACCGCGCTCGTGTCAATCGGCGCGAGTCAGGATCGTCGGCGGGAGCGAGCCCGCCAATCCGGCGCCGTGCCAGGCTTCCCACATTGAGCGTGGAAGCGGCAAGGGTAACAGTCACAGGGGGAGGACGTGATGCGACATGACGTGCGGGCACGAGTCGGGCGGCCAGGGGTGGTGGCGCGCTTGCTGCTGCTCAGTGTGGTGCTTGGCGTGGCGGGCGCGCTGGCGCAGCCGGCCAGGGCCGCAGCGACAACGCGGGTGGTGACTGCCTGCACGGACAGCGCCTTGCGGGCAGCGATCGCCGCAGCGAACACGGCTAACGCGGGCGATGTGGTGACCTTCTCGCTTACCGGCGCGTGCACGTTCGATCTGACGCAGGATTCCCTCGGCCAGATCTCCCTGACGGGTAATCTGACCATAGACGGCACCGGGGGGCAGATCACCCTCAGCGGAGGCTCCGCCGTCCAGGTCTTTCAGGTAGCCAGCACGGCAACGGCCACCCTCAAGGGCCTGACCATTAGCAATGGCGCTGCGGCCGGCAACAACGGCGGCGGCATCTACAACGCCGGCGGCACGCTGACCGTGAGCAACAGCACCCTCAGCGGCAACTCGGCCACGTTCGGCGGCGGCATCAACAACGCCGGCACATTGACCGTGAGCAACAGCACGCTCGGCGGCAACTCGGCCCCGTCCGGCGGCGGCATCCTCAACTTCGGCTCGCTGACCGTGAGCAACAGCACGCTCGGCGGCAACTCGGCCACGCACGGCGGCGGCATCCTCAACTTCGGCTCGCTGACCGTGTGCAACATCACCCACATCGGCAACTCGGATGAATACGGCGGCGGCATCAACAACTTCGGCACATTGACCGTGAGCAACAGCACGCTCAGCGGCAACTCTGCACGGTCCTACGGCGGCGGCATCGTCAACACCCACGGCACATTAACGGTGAGCAACAGCACGCTCAGCGGCAACTCGGCCTTGTCCGGCGGCAGCATCTACAACCGCAGCACGCTGACGGTGCACAGCAGTATCCTCGCCAACAATTCCTGCGCCGGCGGGGTGACCGACGGGGGCTACAACCTGGAGTACCAGGGTGGGGGCGCGCTCACCTGCGGCTTCACGCTCCATGCGCGGAGCGGCAACCCCCAGCTGCAGGCGCTGGCGCCCAACGGCGGCCCCACGCAGACCATGGCCCTGGCCGCCACCAGCCCCGCCCTGGGCGCCGGCAGCTGCGCCGACCCGACCTACCCGCTGGTCACCACCGACCAGCGCGGCGTGGCGCGGCCGCTGCCCTGCGCCATCGGCGCCTTCGAGCCGGCCGCCCCGGCCCCCCAGCAGGCGCCCCAGACCATCAGCTTCGACCCCATCCCCGCCCACAGCTTCGGCGACCCGCCGGTGACGCCGGTGGCCGGCAGCAGCTCGGGGCTGCCGGTGGTCTTTGCGGCCAGCGGCAAATGCACGGCGGGGGGCGCTAGCGGCGGCACGATCACGATCACCGGCGCCGGCAGCTGCACGGTGACGGCCCTCCAGGCCGGGAACGCCGGCTACCGCGCCGCGGTCCCGGTGGAGCGGACGTTCGCCATCGGCCCGGCGACGCCCCAGGTGAGCTGGCCCAGCCCGGCGGACATCAGCTACGGCACGCCCCTGGGCGCGGCCCAGCTCGCGGCCACCGCCGCGGTCCCCGGCAGCTTCGCCTATGCGCCGCTCGCCGGCGCCGTGCTCCCGGCCGGGGCCAGCCAGCCGCTCACCGTGACCTTCACCCCCGTCGACGCCACCAACTACCTGCCGGTCACCGCCACCACCACCATCACCGTCACCCAGGCCGCCCAGGCCATCGCGTTCGGCCCGCTGCCGGACCGCACCTTCGGCGACCCGGCCTTCACCGTGCTGCTGCCGCCCGGCCCCTCGGGCAACCCCGTGCGCTACCGGGCCGCCGGCCCCTGCCTGGCGCGCGGCGA
>JAQBPC010000534.1 GCA_028287725.1 Chloroflexota bacterium
GGTTTGACGATGAGCGCGTGCAGCGCGCGGTTGAGTGGCAAGCACGCTCGATCACCGGCGAAGGCTTCAGCAGCTATTACCGCTCGGGAACCAGCGGGCCGGGATTCCGCTGCGCATCGAACGAGCATCTTCCCTGCGCTTGGGGAGCGATCAAAGGGTTGCAGGCGCTTGCACGCATCCCAGCCCAACGGCGAGACCCGCACGTGGAACGCGCCATCAAGCAGGGAGGACAGTTCCTGCTCAGCTGCGACCCTGCTACCGCCGCGTACCCTGCCGGCTGGGGCAATGTGGAGCCAAGCCCGTCGTGGTTCAAGCTGGGCTTCCCCTTAGGCTATGCCACCGACATGCTCCAGAATGTCGCTGTCCTGTGCGAGCTTGGCTTTGCAAAAGATGCGCGTCTCGAGGGCGCGGTCGCGTGGATCCTCAGCCAACAAGAGCAGTCGGGACGCTGGAGGAACCAGTCTGCCTCCAATGGTAAAACGTGGGTGGATATCGACATGCAGGGCCAGCTGAGCAAATGGGTGACATTGCGCGCATGTTCGGTCCTCAAGGCCGTGTACGGATAGCGACGTCCTGGCGTGTCGGTCGCTTTCCCCTGATACGGTCTTCCGAGACCCGGAAAGCAATGCTCAACCTGGATGTGATCCGGCACTGCGTGCGAGGATCGGATCACGTCCCGCCGCCTTGCCCACCATCACGCTTGGAGCGCGGGCAGCACCTCCTTGGTGAAGCGCTCAAGACCGACCGTGGCAGGGAAATCGAGGAAGCGCAGCATCACGTGGCGGACGCCGAGTCCGATCAGGGCGCGCAGCTCGCTGGCCACTTGTGCCGAGCTGCCGGCCAGGATGTGCATATCCGATCCCTCCCGACGCGCGTCCTCTTGCTCATCGCTGAGATCGACGAAGCCATAGTAGGTGTGGACGATCTCCGCCGGATCGCGGCCGATATCCTTGCAGTGCTGCGCCAGAACGGCTTGCTTGTGGGCGAATTGCTCGCTCGTTCTGAAGGCGCCGTTCCACATGTCGGCGTGACGCGCCACCACCCGCAGCGTCTTGCGCTCGCCGCTGCCGCCAATCAGCAGCGGAATTCGCGGCGACGGGCGCGGCTCGCAATAGGCGTTCTTCACCGAGTAGTACTGGCCCTCGAAGGTGGCCGGGCTCTGCTCGAACATTGCCTTGATTATCTGGCAGGCCTCGTCGAGCTGGTCGATTCGCACACCCGCGCTGGGGAATGGATAGCCGTACGCGTCGTATTCGTCCTGCTTCCAACCCGCGCCGATGCCCAAGATGAAACGGCCGCCGGTCAGCAGCTGCAGCGTGGCAGCCATCTTCGCCGTCAGCGCAGGGTTCCGGTAGCTGTTCCCCAAGACGATGCTTCCCATGTTGAACGCGGGATACAGCGCCGCGAAGTGGGTCATGGTCACGAAGGCTTCCAGGGTTGGCGCGTCATTCCACTGGAAGTGGTCCTCCACCCACAGGGTGGTGAAAGCAGGTGGCAGCGCCTCTATAAAGGCACGATCGGCGGCGACCAGCGCCTCACCGGCGGCAAGCGGATCGCGGCGCCCTGGCAGATGCGCAGCCGCGGTACTTGGGCAGATGACCCAGCCAAACGTCGTTTTATCCTGGCTCACGACATATCCTCACTAATGGGCGGCGCCCACAGGCACGTAGTGGCTGCGGAACGCGGCATCGAGTAGCACGTTGCCTTTACGATCATAGACCGTCCGGTAGAATACTGCGTCGGCGTCGCCATTTGGCTGATATTTCACGTCTGGGCCACGCACCACCACGTGGAAGTGCGGATTCGTGCCGAAGAAGCGGACGGTAAGCCGGTTGTTTTGCAGGTCTTCCGCGAAACTGACCAGCACCCAGCGATCCGAGGTGTTCACAAACTTAACATCGGGCCCGCCCGGAGCGACGTACACCGTTGCGTCCATGCCGACCGGGTTGTAGTAGGACACGATATTGGCATGCGGGATGCGCTCCTCAATGCGGAAGCCGGCATACACCGCGGCTTGAAAGAGGGTCACCGCGACCTGGCAGACGCCTCCGCCGATACCAGGTACGTCCTGGTTGTCGATGATGTTGATGCCTTCGACGTAGCCACCGGCGGTGGTGATATCTCCGATCCGCTGGTTAAAGGAGAAGGTTTCTCCAGGAGCGATAAGCTGTCCGTCGAGGTGTTGCACGGCGGCGTGGATGTTGGCGAGGCGGGCTGCGCTCGACCCTGGGAAGTAGGTGGTATGGGAGATGATCTGGTCATGGATGTTCATGGCCTCGGCTTTCGCGGTGGTGAGCTGAGGCTGGTATGCCTGCACGGGCAACGGAATTGACATAATCCTGCCTCGGCCTTCAATCGACGGGGCCAAGGCAGCGTAATCGACACGCTGCCCGGAGAGCGACGGCGAAAGGAGCACCCGAGTTCCCTGTACTACGAAGTGGGCGTTTACCGGCTTCGTCGCCACGCTGGCGGTGACGGGCCCAATCACCCTGGCAAGTTTTGCCGTGTCTACATGCACGTCGAGCACCGGGCCGCTCAAAGGGTCCTGGCGCGGCGTAAAGGTCAGGAGTGAGCCGAGCTGCGTAGGGCCGAGCAGCCAGGAGTAGGAGCCGTAGGTGAGCGCGAGTGGTCTGCGAATCAATTCGGCGGCTTGCCGTGCCGCTACCTGCGCGGCCGTTGTCGGCGTGGTAGCAAGGATGGCTGACCCGGGCAGGTTCAGATCCTGCGTACCGCCGGCCAGTATCGCCTGCGCGAGCAGCCTTTGCGTCGCATACCTATCAAGGTGATACCCGTCCTGCGCGGGGACGACCGTGATCCGGGCGTTGTGAATGGTTACGGTTGCCTGCCGCACCGGCCGGTCTATCTGCGTCTCCAGGTTTGCCACGAACCGGCTCAGCGTTGTCTGGTCCAGGCTATGTTGATAGGTCGCGGCGCCGCCCGGCGCGATGACCGTGGTGAGTGCGATCTCCTGGGCGATGGAGGAGGCGCTGAGCAGCCACTGCCGATTGCCGACATGCAAATGGAGCTTGGCGCCAAGAATCGACTGTAAGGCCGCCACTTCGCGCTGGGCCTCGGCCTCGCTCACAGCCGGCGTGATGGTGACGACCGGCACATTCACCACGGTACTGTCGGTGCCGAGCAGGGAACCGGCTATGAGGGTGGCCGTAGCCTGCTGGTCCAGCTTCTCGCCGCCAATGGCGTGCGTGCTAATCTGGGCCTGGGCATTCTGCAGGCTGACGGAGGCCGGCTGTGCCGACTTGTAGACGGCGATCGCCACCTTCTCGACAAACGCTCGTAGCGCATTGCTATCGTAGTTACCGGCCAGACTAATATTGTGACCTTGAAGGGCCATTTGGGCTTGGGTGCTGTAGCGATCGAGCAGATTATCCTCGCGTCCGAGGGCATACGCCTCGCGGAGGCGATCATCCAGGTTCAAGCGCAGGCCCAGCTGTTTCGGCGTTACCGTCCATGAGTGGCCGGAGGCAACCACCGTGATCTTCCGATTGCTGATCTGCTGGGTCAGCGGCTGCAGTGCTTGTCGGGCGTCGGCCATGCTTCGGCCGCCGACATCGACCCCGGCGATCTTCACGCCTGGGTAGATCGCACCATCCATACCGGTTTCCCAATGGAAGATGGCATAGGCAAGACCGGCAATCAGGCACAGCACGAGGAGCGGCGCCCAGCGGAAGCCGCTTCGCCGCTCAGAGGGCACGTTCATGCGCACGATGACCTTTTGTTTTGGATGCGCCGTGCCCATTGTTTACCCGACCGTTAGTCCGATTACGTTGCCATGCCGCAATGATCCTACCATAGGCTGTAACTTGCTGAGCTTGCTATCCACATAGAGTGGTATAGGGCCGGATAGGATGCATGACGAGGATCGGTGGCGCAGGCTGACTTCAGAAACAAGCAGTCCCGCCTGGGAGCGCATTGGTAACCTTTGCCAAGGTGGACCGTTATCATAGTGTGGTCGTGGAATGCGCGGTCCGAACCGGGAAATTCAGGAGGAGACCAGCAAGATGCAGTCTGGGCGAATACGGAGCATAATCGCATCTATCGTAGTGCTATGTAGCGGCATGGCACTCGCGTCAGGCCGCGTCTCCGCGCAGGGTGGTAACGCGGGCGCCATGTCAGTCGTGCCTGCTACCAAGGTGATCGTTTTCCATCCCGCGGGCACCACGAAATCGTCCGTCAAGGGCAACTGTGACATGAGTGAATCCGCCGCGCTTGACCGTGCCGACGCCTGGCGTTGTGCGGCCGGCAACATCATCTACGATCCCTGCTTCAGCGCCAAGGCGCACGCCACGACGGTGATCTGCGATGCCACACCCCTGAAGCCGGTCGGCATCACCCTCACGCTCTCAAAGCCTCTGCCTACCCATTTGCCCGCGCATGGGCGCCAGGTCTGGTTCCTCAAGTTGGGAGACGGGACGATCTGCTCGTTCCTGACCGGCGCCACCGGGGCGGTTTCCGGGCAACGCCTCAATTATGGTTGCACGAATCAGAACTACGTCCTCGGCGACCCCG
>JAQBPC010000572.1 GCA_028287725.1 Chloroflexota bacterium
TTTACCTATGACTGCCTGATCCATCCCGGCATGGACGGCACGATTACGGTCACGCCGTAGCACAGGCTTGTATAGCGCGCTTTGGCGTTTTGCGTCTTGGTGCGCTGGGTCATAGTTTCGGAGGGGCCGTCCCGAGAGGAACGGCCCCTTTGTGCTGGTATCGACGGTCTTTAGGGCGTAAGGCGGATCGCGTCGATGCGGAAGGGATGGCCGTCTACAATTCCGGTGCGAAGCGGGCTGAAGCCCGCGGCTTGGCCAGGACTGTGAGACTCCCCGGCATAAATGCCGCGGTTTCCAGTCCGAAATTGCAGGTGCCGGTTCCCAGGCCGAAGTCGTCAGCACCGGTTCCCAGACCGAAGTTGCCTGCGCCGGTTCCCAGGCCGACGGCGCCAACGCGGGATTCCAGACCGAACTCGTCAGCGCCGGGTCCCAGACCGAAGTCGTCAGTGGGGGCTCCCGGACGGAAGTTGCCGGCGCAGGTTTCCAGAGCGTTCCGATCAGTAGGCCGAGGCATCCCCAATGTGTCAGAATGCCGCAGAACCCACTATGTGGGCATAGTGCCGTTTCCGGTCTGCGCTATGTTGCCAGACTACGCTTTCGGTATCCGCTTTATGTCAGGATGGCGTGGTAACCGCTCTGCGATCACATTATCGTTTCCGGTAGCCGCTGTGTGGTCGGCTTACCGTTTCCGCCCCGCGGGTTTGCCTGACAAACGCCATTGCAGGCGAGCCAGCAGTCGGAACAGCCCGCCAACGCCGTTGGGACCGTATGGTGTGTAGGCCTGCACGCGCGTGATCAGCCCTTCGTGCACGTCTATGAAGAAGGCCTGGGGAAAGTTGAGGTGCATCCCCGCCGCGGCCACGTGCGCGGTGGCTACCTCCACCGCCGCATGGGTTCCATCCTCCGACTCACAGTATGTGACGATCGGAAATCGCATCGTCTTCAGGGTGCTGAATGCCCAGCGCAGTCCCTCCGCAATGGCCGCTTTGCCTTCCAAGCGCGAGACAGGGTAATGGGGATCAATGGAGACGGCATCGTCGGCGAATGTCGCGAGCGCAGCCGCAAGATCTTTTGCCTCGAGGGCACTGAAAAGGCGTTCGACGGTAGGGCGAAGTGCCGTGCTCATGGCCAGCCCCCTTGCAATAGTGATGTGTTGCGCGCGCTACACCACGTCATTGGTCTTTGGCCCCTGCCCCTGCTGACTCCATCCAATGCGCGACCTTTTCGAACAGTTGATTGAGCATGAACGGCTTAGGCAGGCCATCGTTCACGGCCATCTTCGCACCAATCGAACGCAGGCGATCATGGGCGGACATGGCGATGATGGGGATGTCCGCGGTTCTTGGGTCGGCGCGCAGCATGCGGCTTACCTCGATGCCGTCCATGCCCGGCATCATGATATCGAGCAGGATCACGTTGGGATGCCGCTCGCGAGCAATAGGCAGGGCTGCGCCATTGACGGCGGCGAGGACCTGGTATCCCTCGTCCTCGAGTGCGACCCGTACGACCTCGATGATGTCCGGGTCGTCGTCCACAACCAAGACCAGTCCCTTAGTCATGTCCGCTCCTCAGTATGGAAAATAGCTGCAGTAAGTAAATCGTGTGTAAGGGCTAGGATACGCGATCCGGCGTGTGCGGAACGAGCGGTATGGTGAACCAAAAGGTGGCGCCTTCGCCTGGGGCGCTCGTGACCCCTACCTGACCGCCATGCTGCTCGATGATGGTCTTGCTGATGTAGAGGCCGAGTCCCAGTCCTACCCGCGAGCCGCTCTGATGCATAATACCCTCGACTCGATGGAAGCGTTCCCAGACCCGTTCCTGGTCGGTTGGCGCCAGACCGGGCCCTAGGTCGCACACCCAGACCCGCGCCTGTGTCCCATTGGCCTGCACGCCGATCTCTATGGGCTGCTCCGGCGGCGAATATTTTAAGGCATTGGTCAGATAATTCAGCACGACCTGGCCAATGCGGACCGGGTCGCCGAGCGTTGGTATCCCTTCTGCCGGAAGGGTCAGAGACAATTCGCGCGTCGGATCGAGGTCGCGCTGCTCGTCTACGGCATCGCGGACCACGACGGTGAGATCGTATCGCTCGTGCCGCGGCTGCAGCTGGTCGGCCTGAATACGCGAGATATCCAACAGGTCGTCCACCAACATATTTATGCGGTCAATGCCTCGAAGTGCGCGCGCGAGCAATAGCATCACATTGGCCAATTGCCCGTTGTCACCTTCAATGACGCTCTCCAGACGTCGCGCGGCGATCTGGACGTTACCGCCCGCGGTTGTCAGTGGAGTTTTCAGCTCGTGGCTGGCGAGTGCCAGAAAGGCGTCCATACGCCGGTTTGTTTCGCGCATTGCCAGCTCCTTTGCCTGTGCGTCGGCGCGCTCGAGGAGGAGGCGATCGCGCTCGAGCACGAGAGCGGCCAGCGAGGCCACCGCCCGTGCCAGCGCAAGTTCCTCGGCAGCATAGTAGTGCGGCGTGGCGCCGTGGTCGAGCGACAGCACACCGACGATACGTGGGCCCACGCGAAGCAGCGCGCAAAGGACAGTCTGCGCGGCGAATGGAAGCGCGCGTTCTGGGGACGCGCTCGCGTCAAGCACGACGATACCTTCTGACCAAAGAAGGTTACGCTCGGCGAGGGTGATGTGATCGCGCAGTCCCGTCCCCGGGGCTCCCGACCGCCAGGTCTGCTCCTCCTCGGGGGTGAGACCGACGAACGCCACCGGCCGCACTGGCCCGGTCGGGTGGTCGAGCGCGGAAATGGTGACGCGGCGACAGCCGAGGGCACGGCGCGTCAGGTCCACGAGATGCTGGGCAACGGCATCGGTCCCTGAGACGACGCTTTCCTCGGTGGCGGCTTCGTTGTCGAGCAGTACGAGGGCCTCGGCCATCTGCAAGAGGGCCGCGAGCGATTCCTGCTCCCGCACACGCAAGGCATTGCGATCCGCTTCGGCCTGGACCCGATCGGTGACGTCGCGACTGTTGATCACGATACCGTGTACTACAGGGTCGGTCAGGCGATTTGTGCCGGTCGTCTCCAGGACTCGCCACGATTTGTCGGCGTGACGGAAGCGGAAGGTAGCGGTGATTGGCTCGCCACTCGTGGCGAGTGCTCTCGCGAACGCGGCAAGAACGGCTTGCAGATCGTCGGGGTGTATAAAGGTAAAAGCATTTGCCCCAATCAACACGTCCGGCGAGAACCCCAGAATACGCCAGCACGATGGACTGGAGTAGCGGAAGTTGCCGTCCGCGTCGAGAACGGCGACGAGGTCGGTAGCCTGGTCGAGGAGCGCCTGGTAGAACTCAGGCTTATCTAAGGCTGCAGTCGACACCGGTAGTCCAGAGTCCGAGGATGCAGCCGGCGCCCGTGCGGGGACCGCGGTGGGAAAAGTGGGAGGCACCTCATGCCTATACGATATGCGCTATTGCCCCAACGAACAACCGCCTTATGGTCCTTTTCGGGTACTAACCGTTAGTACTGGTCTCTGGCCGCCAGCGATATCAGCGAAAGGTGCAGTACTCGCGGAAGCCGAGCTTAGCGGATGAACCATTAGCGTGCGTTTTCGTTCCAATTATTGTCACGGGCGATGCTCAGCCCATGGACCGAGACTCGCAGCTCGCTACACGCGGAGGCCGTTACGTAGGCCTCAACTGACTTTCCGCTATGGACGACCAAGCCGGCTCCGTCATGCTCGGAAGGGCCGGCCAGATTGTTCGGGGCGAAGGAACAGATACGTCACGCTTCTAAAACAGTTCATATATGTTGACAATCCAGCACAGCAATGCCTATGATTGCCGGAATAGGATCGGCGCGGTAGGGTATGCGATACCCATCGCCCTGGGCGGGCCCGCGGCCGGTGGCACGCATCACAGGACACTGTGCAGACCGCACGCACGAGGAGGTGACCAGGTGTGCATCGCGCCGTATGCCGGCGGGGCGGTGCAGGCCACACGCACGAGGAGGTGACGTTGATGAAGCGAAGCATGCTATCAATAGCCATTGGTCTGCTGACCCTGCTAGGGATCTTACTCGTTGCCGTGCCCCCCAAGACCTTTGCCACGACCGGGCCGAGCCACTTTCTGACAGCCTCGCGCTACCAGGTACCGATGAAGCTTGCGCAACAGTATGTGGGCCGCTACCAGTTGGTTTCTGCCGCACGCGCGGCACAGCTCAAAACTGGGGCCATGGGCATTGAGATCGAATCGACGCATCACCAACTCTACGGTGTCGCGCAGTTTGCCGGCTACGAAAAGAGCTTCCAGAGCATTTGGATTGCCACGCTGTTCAACTTTCATCAGACAAAGTCCAAGGTCATGATTATCGACGTGCTTGCGCAAACAGGCGGCACGCTCCTGGGCCGCATGTTCCTTAGCCGCGCGAAGAATGGCGATTTGACGGGCCAGATTGAGGTGCCGAAAGGGCGCTTCGCGATCACCTGGCATAAGCTGCCCAAGTGATGGCGTGAAAGGAGGTGAGGCGAGCTATATCGCGGTTCCGAACACTGCCCATTGGTGTGGACCTGTCGCGGTTTGACAGCTAAAGCAAGGGAGCACCGAATGCACTCATACCTTCGCCAGTGCGCCAGACTCGGCGCTGCTGGGGTCTTATTGCTCGCCGGGACGGTGGGCGTGAGCAGCTCTCACCAGGCTCTGGCACGGCAGAATGCAGCGAGTGGCACGAATATCGACTGGCTTCGCTTCGGCAACACGACCGACAATACGCGATACGCTCAGATAAACCAGATTAACGCCAGCAATGTCTCGCAGCTTGGCCTGGCCTGGACGCAATCCGAAGGTCCAAAGTTCTCAACGTTTGAGACCGACCCGGTGGTGGTCAACGGCATCATGTACTACACCACCAACGCCGACCAGGTCCGTGCCGTCAACGCCGCAACCGGTAAGCTGATCTGGCAGTATACGCCAAAGGTCAACTTCTATCTGGCTATGGCGGGCGGCGGCGGCGGCGTGCCCACCAACCGCGGTGTCGAAGTAATCGGCGGCAAAGTCTACCTTCTGACGTTTGACAATCAACTCATCGGCCTGCAAGCGACAACGGGCGAAAAGCTCTGGAGCAGCCAGGTCGCGGACCCGAATCAGGGATACTCCGAGACATCGCCTGCCACCTACTGGAACGGCATGCTGTTTGTGGGGAGCGCCGAGAGCGACGCCGGGAAACGCGGCTTCGTGGCTGCCTATAGCGCTACCACCGGCAAGCAAATCTGGCGGTATTTCACGGTACCTGCTGATGGTCAGGGCTGGGTGAAGAAGGGTAGCGGTGTCACGGGCGGTGATGTGTGGATGCCGCAAGTGATCGATACCAAGACCGGCATGCTCTACTTCGGCACCGGCAACCCGTTCCCCGACTTCGATAATTCCAAGCGGCCCGGCTGCAATCCCTGGGTGAACGCTACGGTGGCGCTGAATGCGCGCACCGGCAAGTTCGTCTGGGGGCACAGCGAGGTGTGCAACGACATAAACGATATGGATTCGCACCAGCCGCCGATGATCTTCGACGTCATGATCAAGGGCAAGATGGTCCATGCGGTGGGGCACGGCAACAAGACCAGCCTCTACTACGTCTATGATGCCGCGACCGGCAAGGTGCTGGCTAAGTCCGACTATCTGGGAAGCCATGTTCCGCAACATGGTCCAGGGTCGATAAAAGGCGTGATTTGCCCCGGTGCCGATGGCGGCTTCGAGTATTCGCCACCAGCCTTCAGCCCGATCACGCATTATGCCTATGAACCAGGCCTGAACTTCTGCTTCTC
>JAQBPC010000576.1 GCA_028287725.1 Chloroflexota bacterium
CCGTCCTTCCGATCGATAACCATCGGTTGGTTACAGCTGTCGCAGTAGACTTCCATCCCCTCGAGCGGGAAGAACACGCCTACGTTGCTACCACAATGTGGACATTCCACGCGTGCATATGCGCCCTTTGAGCGAGTGACCACCTGATAAGCGACCATGCCACCTATGGCAAGGCCGGCAAGCCTCCATACCATGGTTTCAGACTCCTTCCGGCGCACTTCATCCACCAACGAACATTTCGGGTAATGTGTCTGCTTGATTATCCGGTATCTCCTGGTGATGGAGCAAGCACGGACAAAAATCGGTCCATGCCCTGCCTCTCACGGCTGTGCTGTTCGACGCGTTTGGTGGCTATTGTTTTGATGCCCGAAATAGTCCCATTGGCGGAGCATGAGAGTGCTTGCGCGTAATGTACGAATAGGGCCATTGGCCCGCTACTTGATAGACTGCAGGTAAGGCGCATCAACGTGTCGTGCATGCGACATTGGGAACCGGAAAGGTGATGGACATTACGTCGGAACAACGCGCGCCCGGCGGCAGCAGTGCGAGCATTCGCGTCCTTCGGCTAGGGACTCGTGGAAGCGCGCTTGCGACCAGGCAAACCCAGCTTGTGGCCGAATTGCTCGCCGCACGCCATCCTGGCTTGGCGTGTGAAGCTACGATTATCGCTTCCCTCGGCGACCAAGTAACAGATAAACCACTCTCACAGCTAGGGGCGCAGGGCATATTCACTCAGGCACTTGAACGCGCGTTGTTCGAAGGCACGGTCGACGCAGCAGTTCATTCAGCCAAGGATCTTCCCAGCACTGTTGCGGACGGTATGGTGCTCGCGGCGTTTCCCGTGCGAGAGAACCCGCTGGACTGCCTCGTCTCCAGAGATGGCCTTACACTGGACTTGTTGCCGAAGGGCGCCACCATCGGGACGGGCAGCCCGCGGCGAGCCACGCAGCTTGTTGCAGCTCGCCCGGACATTCACATGATGTCGATTCGAGGAAATGTCGACACGCGCCGGCGCGCAGCACTCAATGGAACGGTAGACGCGGTGATACTTGCAGCTGCCGGACTCTCTCGACTAGGCCTATTGGATGAGCATGCCGTTCCCTTGTCGATAGACGTTTGCTTGCCGCAGGCAGGTCAAGGTGCGCTTGCAATCGAGGCACGTTCAACTGATCTCGAGGTGATAGAACTTCTACGGGCCATCGACGATCCGCGTACACGGGCATGTGTCGAAGCCGAGCGAGCGGTACTTGCCGGCCTCGCGGCCGGTTGCCAGGCGCCCGTGGCAGCCTTTGCGGAAATCATGGGCGACAATCAGGTACGGCTCAGGGCAATAGTGTCTACGGATCCCGAGCATGCGATACGAGCCGAGGAAGTAGGACCAATCGATTTGGCCGCCCATCTTGGATACATGGTGGCCAGGCGACTAGACGCACTTGGCGCCGGTGAGTTATTGCGGGCCGCTAAGTCCGGGCAGTTTTGAGAGGAACGTAGAAATGCCAGGGATCTAGCGACCCCTGGCATTGAATGGTTTGTCCTGAGGACGTACGTGGAAAGTGATCAGGACTTTGCCCAGACCGTCATTTCCAGCCTACATACGCGACACCGGAAGGTATATCCGCTCACCAAGTCCGCCTGATGGACGTAATATGCCTGTTCGTTCCGACAGTTTTTGCAGGCTGTATAGCCAAACTCGTACTCTTGGCACGCAAACTGACGGTGTTCGATCCGCTGCGATGGCATTATCGTTGTTTCATACAGGGTGACCTCGTCTTGGACTTCGTCATCTGATATGACTACCTCCAAAACGCTCGTCTCCTGACTGAACATCGCGATTTGTGATTCGGCCGGCGAAGTTGATGTGCCGATCATCGCGTGGAA
Source organism: Chloroflexota bacterium (assembly GCA_028287725.1). Lineage (GTDB taxonomy): Bacteria > Chloroflexota > UBA5177 > JANWHV01 > JANWHV01 > JANWHV01. Next base: position 1,879 of record JAQBPC010000576.1, read on the forward strand.
CGTAGCGTCTGTTAGTTTAGCCTTCCGTTTGCGTGCATTCCCCCCAAATCGTCCTCGATGCACAAGGATTACTCCTCTCCGGGGTGTGACCCTACTCCCGAGGGGCAAATCGGAGCACACACCCATTCTTGGAATGCATCCACACTCCCGAAGCCCTTCACGATGCTGGCGCAGCATTCTTCAGAGCAGAGGAACAGTCGGCCGTAATAAAATCGGCCAAGTTCGTCACTGTAGTGCCGTGTTCGACCCGACTGCATACTGGTGATACGCACCAGGGCAACGGGCCGGCCGCAGCAGGCACAGAAACGAGTTATTCTGCTACTTGTCACGCTTGTCTCGCCTCCCATGATGGCACTTGCGGTTGTGAGATGCCTTGAACGTAACGGTTACATATGAGGCCGGCGTGTAGCCGGCGGTATCACGTTCTGAACGTGTACCAGTACCTAATTCTAAATGTACCACGCATGTCGAGGAGATTCACTCCATGCGTAAGGACTTCTAAAGTCCGGATGGCGCATGGTGGAGAGATTCATGGCGCTTTCATTCCCGGCAGACTATCGTACATGCAGGACCAATGCTGAGCCGCCAATTGGGCGAGCCAGATGGCGTTGCAATTTACATAGTTTGGCTATTTTGGGTATGTGCAGCATGGATGTATAGTGGTACTAGAGGACAATCCATCATTCGATGTCCATTGAGGCCAACGGACGTACGCCATCTCGCACATGGGTCGCGCACATTATCCGGGTGGTTTAAGGAGATACAACGATGCCCGACCTATTTGAAACCGAGATCGGAACGGTACACTTAGCCTGCAGCTCATGCGGTGCGCCCTTGGAACTGGCTACCAGTGCGCTGAGCGTATTTGGCTCTGATGAATCAGTTCTGTGCATGGACTGCTTATTGCGGCAGGGCTCGGATGCGTCGGCAGGGACGACTGTTCCTCTGACCGAACGTATTCGGTTGATCGATGAAACTGTCGACGAGTTTGCCGCGCACCTTCGCAATGTTCTCGTGCGGTGTATTAAGCCGGACCTTACGTGGAACCGTGAGTACGGTATCGACGAGTGGTCGGACCCAGCCGACGTTGTTGCCGCTGCCTATGCTCCGGGAGTGTGGTACACCGTAAGGCGTCATCTTGAAGGACGTGACTCGTCCTCGGATGGCAACTAACACATACACTCGACCGGCATATTCCAAAGGCAACGGGTGTCGCGCCGTAGTGTCTAAGCGCGCCTTGTCGTAGAGTCGGTAGTCCCCGCAGAACGTAATCGGTCTGGACGTTGGGATCACGGCGCGATAAGCACTTCACGTCTGCATGCCGTCAACCGTGAACACACTCGCGTCGGATTATGAACCGGACACGCCCCTTGAGTTCGCTACAATAGTCCGTAGTAGTCAAGGAGGAAATATGCCGGACGTCTTACTGTCTAGCACGCGGAACGGTGTTGTAGAGCGACGCGAGCGGGGACACTGTGTCATCGCCGATTCGAGAGGAACTGTGATCTGGTCGGTCGGCGATGCCGACCATGTAACGTACCTTCGGTCATCGGCGAAGCCTATGCAAGCGACGGCATTGGTCCTTACGGGCGCTGTCGAGCGGTATGGTCTCGCCGATGACAACATCTCCGTCGCGTGTGGATCGCACCGTGGCGAACCCCGCCACGTAAAGACGGCGCTTCATACACTTCAGTCCGCCGGCGTACCTGCAGAAGCGTTGGGTTGCGGCACGCACGACCTGTATTCGGCGGAAGGAACGCGCCTGGCCGCCGCCGGCCTTGCGCCGACTCCACTTCACAACAACTGCTCAGGCAAACACGCCGGGATGCTGGCTGCTAGCTCCGCATCCGGCGCGTCTCTTGAGTCGTATCTGGATCCCGCACATCCAGTTCAGCGCATGATTCACTCAGTCGTCTCAGAGTGCTCGGGTATAAGCCCTCAAGCGCTTCACGTGGGCGTTGACGGCTGCAGCGCGCCGAATTTTGCAATGCCAATGCGCAACATTGCTCGATGTTTCGCTAACATTGCGAATCCGAGCGGGTTGCCATCGGAAGTTGGCGCCGCGCTTTCCCGCACAGGTACAGCCATGCAACGTGACCCATGGCTCGTGTCAGGTACCGGCGAATTCGATACGTTGCTCATGGGAGAGCTACCTGGCATGGTGATTTCGAAAGCCGGGGCCGAGGGCTTGCAATGTGTCGCGGTACCAAGCCTTGGCATTGGCATTGCTGTAAAGTTTGAAAGTGGTCGGTCCGAAGGTATTGGCTACATCATGCTGTCAATTCTGACGGCACTGGGCGCAGTCGATGACATACCTGGGCCGCTGCGCAAGTACGATTACCCTCCGGTGCTCAATCACCGGCGCATCAAGGTCGGCGAGACGCGACACCACTTGGACGAACCGCTATCCGCGCTCACTGCGCTCAAGCTAGCTCAGGCATGAATCGAGACGACCAAAGTGCAGCATTGCGCCGGGATATCCGTTTACTTGGAGACCTATTAGGCAAGGTCATTATTCAAGCGGCGGGAGCAGCAACGTTTGGGCGCGAAGAGGAGCTTCGCGCCCTATGCAAGGCAATGCGATCGGGCGGTAGCGCAGAGATAGAAGCGCGAGTGCTTGAGATAATGCGTGCAACCACGCTTTCTGAAGCAGTTCCGCTCATTCGCTCGTTCGCTATCTATTTCCAGCTGGTAAATGTGTGTGAGCAGGCCCATCGGATCCGCCGGCGCCACGCATATTTACTGGACCCCACTTCCTCGCCCCAGCGAGAATCCATTCACGAAGCGCTACTGCACCTCAAGGATCGTGGAGCGTCCGCCGAAGAAGCGCAGGCTGCGATCTCTGAGCTCGCGATTGAATTGGTCCTTACAGCGCATCCTACCGAGCCCACACGCGACTCTGCGCTTCAGAAGCACATGGAAATTGCTGAGTGCTTGAGGTCTCTCGATAGCGAGACGCTGACCCCGGATGACCGAGACGACATCGTGCGCCGTCTTCACCAATTGATCCTGCTACTGTGGCAGACGGAGGAAATCCGGCAACGCCCGCCAGAGGTACTCGATGAAGTGAAGTCTGGCCTGTTTTATGTCGAGCATGTTCTGTTCCATCAAGTTCCTGCTCTGTTCGACCGATGTGAGCGGCTCCTCGCACGTACGTATCCTGGCGCGCGCTTCGACGTTCCCGCTTTTCTACGCTTTGCAAGTTGGATTGGTGGCGACGCCGACGGGAATCCCGCGGTAACGGCCGAGGTGACAAGGCAAACGCTGATTTTGCACAAGACGCTAGCTATCCGTCTGTTTCAATCGGCAATCTACAAGCTTGCAAACGAATTCAGTCAGGCTGATCAGCTGACACACATATCGCCCGAGCTCGGCGACTCGCTTCGGCTGGATGCGGCACTGATGCCGATCACGGCATCGACTATCATGCGACGCAGTGAGCACGAATCGTATCGCCGAAAGTTCACCAACGTATGGCATAGACTAGGCCATACACAGGCTGTGCTTGACGGACAAGGGGCCGAGGCGCCGTATAAGAGCACATCTGAACTAGTGGCGGATCTTCGAGTCATCGAGCGCAGCCTGAGATCGACAGGTAATGGAGTCCTGGCAGATGGCTCGTTGAAGAAGCTGATCTATCAGGCCGAGGCATTCGGCCTCCACTTGATGCCACTCGATCTTCGCCAGCACAGCGCACGACTGGTGACGACAATAGCGTGGTGTTTGGACCGCGCATTAGGCATCGATTACAAGTCCCTAGATGACGACGCGCGACTCGAGGCACTTCATCTGGCACGATCCTGTGGACTGGAGTTTAGCGACGAAGGAGATGCTCCGGCCGACGTTGCAGACCAACTTCGGTCGTGCCGCTTGATCCCTTGGGCTCGGCACGCCATCGAGGGGCGGGCAGTCTCTTCGATCATCGTAAGCATGACTAATCAGGCCAGTGACGTAATGGGCGCCCTGGCATTGTCGGGATACGCGCAGGGCCTGCAAGTTGTTCCGCTCTTCGAGACAATCGATGACCTCCGCAAGGCGCCTGCCCTCATCTCTCGCCTGCTCCAGGAACCGCAGTATCGCGCGCATCTCGCAACATGCGATAACCGGCAGCGGTTGATGCTCGGCTATTCGGACAGCAGCAAAGATGGCGGCTATCTCACGTCGAGTTGGGAGCTATACAAGGCACAGGAATCGCTTCAGGCCACAGCACTGCAGGAGCACGTAGAGATTGAGCTATTCCACGGGCGAGGCGGCACAGTTGGCCGGGGAGGCGGACCAGCCTATAAGGCGATTCTTGCCCAGCCACCGGGTACGGTGCGCGGCCGTTTGCGACTGACCGAACAAGGCGAAATGATCAATCTCAAATATGGCCTTCCCCCTATCGCCTTGCGAAATCTCGATACAATTTCCGCGGCAACTTTACTTGCGACAAGCCCGTACGGACACGCCGAAGACGAGGCCAAGTCCGAATGGAAAGAGATTCTGGACAAGCTGTCGGACTGCGCGTATCGCTCGTACCGTTCGCTGGTAGAAGATCCCGACTTTCTCCAGTACT
>JAQBPC010000578.1 GCA_028287725.1 Chloroflexota bacterium
TGCTTCGGTGCTTGAGGCCGCGCGGCGGCGAGACCTGGGCACGGAACTCACGGCATTGATAGCGGAGGCCGCTGACTACTATCAGACCCATAGGGACTCGTTGGCCTACGCGCTCGGTCCGCGTCTCACGCACGGCGATCTACACCTCTATAACCTGATCGCCGAGCAGGGCCATGTTACCGGCTTGATCGACTGGGAATGGGCTCACGGCAGTGAGCCTGACTGCGATCTCGCGCACCTGATCCGTTGGTCGCTCTATCCGTGGCACCCTGCCGAGGAAGCGCTGGAAGCAGTCTCGACCCGCGAGGTATTCGCGCCGCTCATACCGGTATTGCTCGATGCCTACCCCGAGTTTGCGGCGGTCCCGCGTCTGCTGGAACGCATGACGATTTACGAGCTGGAGCATGACCTGCATCAGATATCGCTTGGCGCCACCGAGCAACCGCAGGCCCGCCTGCAAGGCTGGCTCCGCGAAAGAATCCTTGATCCGTTTCTCGCTTAGGTTACAAAGACCCTAAGGGTAGATTTCACTACACACCGAAGGCGCCATACCAATAGCTCAGCCGGCTTGTTCCTTCACATCTAGCACACGCGCACCCGTGATCCGGTGCAAGTCCTGCGGCGTGATCGGGAATACCGAGTTCGGTGTGCCGGCCGCCGCATAGACCAGCTCATACTGCATGAGGTCGCGATCGAGAATGACGGGGAGTTGTGTTGCGTGACCGATTGGCGGAACGCCGCCGATTGCGAATCCCGTGGCCTCGCGAACAACCGAGGCGTCGGCCCGCCGCACTTCTACGCCCAGCGCCTCCCGCAAGCGGTCAACCGCGACTCTGTTGACACCGGAGACGAGTACCAGCAACGGCGCGCCTCCAGCAGTGAATACGAGGGACTTTACGATGCGCTCGACACTGGTCCCTAGTGCCCGTGCCGCATCTTCAGCCGTCCGTGTGCTTTCGGTAAACTCGACGATCTGTGGGGCCACACCTAGCGCTCGCAGCGCCGTGGCCACGCGTTGCACCGAGGGCTTCAGGTCGCGATCTTGTTCTTCGTCCACGTTTTCCGTCCTCTCCTTCCCTATTTTCACTTCCGGGCAGACATAGTGCCGTTATATTATCCTCGGTAGAGCTCGGCAATATCTCCGTGTCACGCCGACTATATTTTACTCACGGCTGCGCCCATTGCCGCCAGAATGCTGCGCGGCGTTAGGCGCGGGTAGCCATGCTGGGTGCTGTGCACCACACAATCCAGGCGTGGAGGTTTCGTGCCCGAGGATTCGTCGTTGACCTGGTCGCAGCGTGAGCTCAAGGCTCGCCGCTTGCACCTGGTCGCTCGCCGCCGGCATCTTCGGCGTTTGGTCGCCGTGCTTGTCGTGGCATGCGTGGTGCTCCTGGCCGGCGCCACTGCACTGTTTGCCCACTTCCATCGCCGCTCCGGCGCGCCAGTAATGGCGAGTACCGCGAGCCCGACAAGCGTGTCGGTCGCGCACGCTCTCAGGACGTCCCTTCAGAGTGGGCTGCAACGCATCGTACATCCCGGCGACGTCGTGCTGTATAGCTTGACGGTCAGCAACGGAAGCCTATTCGCCGCGTCGGCCGTCCACGCTCACCTGACGCTTTCACAGGACCTTACCTATCTGCCTTCCACAACCATACAGGATGGTAACCCCGTAATGGATGACGCCAACGCGAGGAGCCCATTGCTGCAGGGGATGACCATTGGCAATATTGCACCCGGCTCGGAGGTGCAGCTAACTTTCCAGGTCAAAGTCAGTGAAGGCGCCAAGAGCGGCCGCCAAGTTACGGCGACGGTGGATATTAACGGCTCTGGGGGCATGATTTCCCAGCATATACGTACGTGGAAGATGGTGATCGCCCTACCTGCCAGGGCTCCCACATTCGCAGCGGTCCCGACAGCCACGATATCGCCGACTTTGCAACCGCAGGTAGATCGAAATCCCGCAACGGCAATCCGGCCCGCGACGCGCACACCAACAGTGCCAGCGCCGAGCCCGACCGCTAAACCCGGGAAGAAACATCCTGCCCACGTGTCGAAAGCTACGCCGACACCCCGGTCCACTAAGGCGAAATTGACACCGACGCCGCGCCATGGGCACGCGAAAGCAACAGCAACGCCGCACCACGCGAAGGCGATATCGACGCCAACTCCGCGGCACGGGCGCCCGCTATCCACCGTACCGAAAAAGACGCCTACGCCGCGTGCTACAATTACGCCTCGCCCCACCGCTACGCCTCGCCCCACCGCTACGCCTCGCCACGCCGCTACACCGCGTCCAACCGCGACGCGACGTCCTTCCGCGACACCGCGCCCCAGCGCCACGCGACGGCCCACGGTCACGGTCCCGCATACCGTCACGCCACGCCCTACTGCTACGAAGCGGCCAACCGCTAGCCCACGAGCGACGCACACGCCGCTCCCGACGTCCACGCTAGTACCAACTTCGACGCCTACGCCACACAAGACTCCAACAGCTATCCCCTCTGCAACCCGGCTGATGCCCACACCAAGCGCTACTCCGCGGCATACGCCTACTGCGACACCAAAACCAACGAAGACCGCGGTTCCCTCGCCGACTAAGGCGCCAACCAGGGTACCGTCCGCTACGCCTCGCTCGACGGCCACCACACCGCCGACGCCGACACGGGTGCCAACCAAGGTGCCGACCAGTACGCCGAAGCCCAGTGCCACGCCGCGCCCGACGAAAACGCCACGTCCGGCGACTGCCGTGCCGACGATCACGCCACCGCCGACGTTCACCGTGATCCCAACGGACACGCAGACGCCGTATCCCATCCTGCCCACGCTGATTCCTGGTGATACCGCAACCCTTACACCGGTGCCCGGCACATGAGCGTGATCCCCCGTTTGCCGGCAATCACCAAGCCGACGACAGACATAGAAAAGGGGCGTACCGTGCGGTACGCCCCTTCTGCAACAGCTCGCTGACGAAAGTTAGGTCTGCTCGGACTTGTTTCGGAGTTGCTCCAGTGCCTCGTTTACCAGCGCGTTCATGCTACGCCGCTCATAGAAGGCGGTAGTTCTCAACCATTCGTAAAGGTCAGACGAAAGTCGCACCTGGAGAATTGATTGGCTCTTGCTGCTGGGGCGTTGTTCTTCGCCCCGCGGCTCGGATTGTGCGCTCATCACCCGACCCTAGACTCCGTTGTTCGCATTCTTAAGACCATGGCACCCTAGACACGCCATCATGTATGCAAGATACTATAGCTGTTCTGCAGTGTCAAAACAGTGGTCGGCCTCGACACAGCACGGCGAGACGCATGCCGGGGAATCGCTGGACATTTTCCGGAGTACAAAGCGTCTATCGCTGCCCGATAGGTGTGTAGCTTCGGCTCTTCGGTCCGATATACTCCGCCCGGGGCCGCATCAGCCGATTATTGTCGTACTGTTCGAGCACGTGCGCGCTCCATCCGGCAATGCGGCTGCACGCGAATATGGGTGTGAACAGTTCGGTGGGAATGCCTAATGCCCGGTAGGCCGATGCCGAGTAGAAATCAACGTTGGCGTATAAGTGCTTGGTCTCGGTAACGACGCGCTCGACACGCTGCGACATCTCAAACCAGCGCAGGTCGCCGGTTCTCTGGCCAATCTCGCGGGAGAGGTTCCGCAGCACGGTAGCGCGCGGATCTTCCGCCCGGTAAACGGCGTGGCCGAAGCCCATGATGCGATCGCCGCGCTCAAGCGCGGTGGTAATCCACTCCTGCGCCTTCTCGGGCGTACCAATCGCCTCGAGCATGCGCATCACCTTTTCATTCGCGCCGCCGTGCGACGGCCCGGCCAGCGTGGCGATTGCGGCGGTGATCGCGCCATACATGTCGGCAAGGGTCGAGGCCACTTCACGCGCGGCGAAGGTTGATGCGTTTAACTCATGGTCGGCGTGTAGAATCAGCGCCACGTCGAGCACGCGGGCATTGCCTGGGTCCGCCTCTACGCCGGAGAGCATGTAGAGAAAATTAGCGGCAAGCGACAGATCGCGACGAGGACCAACCGTGGCATGTCCATTGCGCAACCGATCGAATGCGGCGACAATCGAGGGAATCCTCGCAGTCAGCCGGATGGCCTTCCGAACATTGGCCGGGCGTGACATGTCCGCGGCTTCCGGATCATACATCGCAAGTGCCGAGACGGCGGTGCGCAGCGCGGTCATGGGTGATCCCGTGTGCGGAAACGAAGCCAGCAGTGCGAGAATTTCTCCAGGCAGCTCGCTTTCGGACTTAATTGACTGCGAAAGTTCGTCGAGCTGAGCACATGTCGGCAGTTCACCGTGCCAGAGGAGATAGATTACTTCCTCGAAGGTGGAGTGTTCTGCCAGATCCGCGATGTCGTAGCCAAAATAGCTGAGCTTTCCTTCGCTTCCATTGACATTGCAAATGGCGGACGTTGCTGCGATCACGTCTCGCAGGCCGGCGGTCGCGCTTGGCATTCGACTCCCCTTCTACCCCACGCCGTCGTGGGGATAACCGCGGTAGTTCGAGAATTCAGTTGCGAGCACAGGCGCAATGGTGAATCCTAAGCAGATTCAGTATCGCCCTTGATAGAGGCCCGGTCAAACACCGGTTGGAGACGACCCATGCCGGACCTGTCATTCACTGTAGTTTCGGTCTCCGGTTCCACGCTTTCCGACAATCCCAAAGGCTTTGCGTCATCCCCCAGCGGCAGCGAGATCACGAAGCGAGTCCAGCTACCTACTTCGCTTTGCGCCTCAATCGTACCGCCATGCGCGGCCACGATCTCACCGACAATGGCAAGGCCAAGCCCCGTGCCGCCTGTCCTTGTTGCACGGGAGTGGTCGGTGCGGTAGAAGCGCTTGAACACGCGGGTGAGATCCTCGGCGGCGATGCCGGCGCCCGTGTTCGACACGGTGAGCATGGCCCTGCGCTCGAGCCGGGCGGTGCTCACCGTCACGGTTCCATGGGTGTCACAAAACTTCACCGCATTGTCCA
>JAQBPC010000597.1 GCA_028287725.1 Chloroflexota bacterium
TCCCAATCACATGCCGCCGTTAGATGTCATATCTGTCGTGGAGTCGCCCCCACCCATATGTCGGTGATTGCGGCCATCCAGCGGGGGAGTCCTCCCAGTCTTCCTGCCGGCCGAATGGCGTCAGGTCAAGGAAGGTGTAGCCGGCCAGCCCCTCGACGCCGCGCCCGGATGTACAGTAGCTGTGGAAAACGCGGTCACCATCGCGGAGGAAGACGCTCAATCCGAACGTCTCGCCTTGGTCGGTCGTGACGCCAAAATCGCCGTTGAAGTCGCTGCCGAACGAGGAGAACCACGGCACTGTCCAGCCCATGCGCCGCTTGAACGCCATGATCTTGGCCAGTGGGGCGCGGGACACCAGGACCAACGAAGTGTCACGGGCGTGCAGATGGGCCAGGTGGCCGGTGGTATCGGTAAACATCGAACAGCCAGGGCAGCCCTCGTCCCAGTCCGGATCGAACATGAAGTGGTAGAAGATGAGCTGACGGCGCCCGTCGAACAGGTCACGAAGGCTCACCGTGCCGTCCGTGCCCTCGAAAGAGTAGTCCTTGTCAATCTGGACCACGGGCAGCAGGCGGCGCTCCGCGGCCAGGGTGTCTCGCGCACGAGTCGCTTGCTTTTCCTTCGCGAGCAACTCGCCGCGAGCAACTAGCCACTCATCGCGAGACACGACCTGCGGTCGATTCATCATGCTCTCCTTTCGTGCGGTTGTCGGATGTCAAATTCCTCGCGTCCGCTTTGCGGCGAAGTTTTGTGCCGGGTCACAGACCCTGTACGCGGGCCGCGCCGACCGCGGTTATCCGTAGGCCTGGGCCCAGGCGTGCTCCGGCTCGACCAGGAAGACCACCCTGTCGGTGCGCAGCGGATATGGCTGGCCAGTGTACTTGGTCGAGATCCGGTCGATGATGGCCCAGGCCTCATCACCCTCAAGGCGCGCCGCGACACGGCCACGGACCTGTGCCATCGTGAACGGCTGGTCGTGGTCGGTAATGGACAGCGCCACGCGCGGGTCGTGCGCGAGATTGCGGGCCTTGCGCGAGGTAGGGTCGGTGAGGAACGCGATCTGGCTACCCTCCAGCCCGACCCACACCGGGACGCTGTGTGGACCGCCGTCCGGGAGCACCGTGGCGACGTGGGCGTAATTGGGGCCGTCGAAGAGGGCGCGTACGGCGTCTGTGAGCGTGGTCATCGGTTGCTCCTGTCTTGAGTTTGTCCTTGATCGCGGCGCCTATCGTTAGAGCGCCGGCCGGATGCTGAACCTTGGGAGCCGGCGGACGGCCGGGCCGTCGCGGCAAGAACGATTGCTACCTCCTGCGCGAGCATCACGTCTACTCCACTTCCCGCGCTTATAGTCCTAGTCTACTACTTCTAAGTCCTAAAGTGCAACTATAAAAATCGTATTTAGGACCAACTCTGCTACACTCTACGTTATGGAAAGCATACGAACCCCACGCTCCTATGGCGACCCGTGCGGGATCGCGCGCGCCCTCGACCTCGTGGGCGAGCGCTGGGCGCTGCTGGTCATCCGTGAGCTGCTGCTGGGACCGAAGCGCTTCACGGACCTGCGCGCGGGGCTGCCCAGCGCCAGCCCCAATGTCGTGTCCCAGCGCCTCCATGAGCTGGAGCAGGCAGGCATCGTACGGCGCCGCAAGCTCGGACCGCCTGCCGGTATCTGGGTGTACGAGCTGACCGACTGGGGCCTCGACCTCGAGCCCGTCGTCCTCGCGCTCGGGCGATGGGGCAGCCGCTCCCCGTCGGTGCCCGCCGCCGAGCTCAGCGTCGATGCCCTGATCCTCGCCCTCAAGACGGTGTTCGACCCGCGGGCCGCCGGCGGGTTGCGCGCGCAATTCGAGCTGCGACTGGGGGAGGAGCGCTTTCACGCCGTCGTTGCCAATGGTCAGATCGAGCTGGCCCGTGGTGGCGCCGACCACCCCAATGCCACCATCGAGACTGATATCGCCACGTTCCGCGGCCTCGTCTTCGGCGACCGCCAGCTGAGCGAGGCGCTGCGCGCGGGTGACGTCACGCTCGAGGGCGACCAGCAGGCGATGACGCACTTTCTCCGCCTCTTCCCTCGTCCCGCGCCAATCAAACTGGCGTAAGCACGTTACGAAGTGCAGATGGGTGCCAACCTATCCGCATGAATTGCGGCACCTTGTCACGAAGCGTGCAGCGTGCCGGTATTGCTGGACAAGGAAGTGGCAACTTCCTGCGCTTAGTCTTGCATCTGGACCACGGACCTAAGACAATACGCGCATCGCCCCTCTGGTACTTCGCTCATTCCCGGCACCACGGCAACCCTTCGGGCAAATGGCGCCGCCTGTGATCCTAGAGCCGTGCGCGGGTACTTTGGAATGGTAAGCGTACGACACAAGAATTGAATGGACAGGTCATGAGCACACAGCGCGTTCCGCAACGCAGCGAAATCGCCGTAAAGGATACTTGGGATGCGGCAAGTGTCTTTGCTTCCTTTGCTGCTTGGGAAGCTGAGATCGACAGAATCAGCACATTGCTTCCCACTCTTGCCGCCCACAAGGGCCACCTCGGCGACAGTCCGGCCGCATTGGCCGACTGGCTGACGATTGCGGAGGATGTCCTGGTTCGAACCCAGCGCTTATACGTTTACGCCAGTATGTTCTTTGAAGTCGATACCGCGGACCAGACGGCGGCTGCGATGCGAGACCGGGTGATTGGCTTGTTCGCACAGGTGAGCGCCGCCGTCTCATTCACTGAGCCTGAGCTACTGGAGGTCGGCTTCGAGACCTTGCGGAAGTGGATCAAGGAGGAGCCTCGGCTCGCTATCTATGAGCATTACCTCGATGCGCTCGAGCGTCTGCAGGCGCACGTGCGCTCGGCCGAGGTCGAGGAGGTGCTCGGATTGGTCCAGGATCCGTTTGGCACGGCCAGCGCAACACACGGCATACTGGCCGACGCTGACGTGACCTTCGCCCCGGCTCGTAACTCCAAGGGCGAAAGCGTCCCCGTAGACCAGGGGAACATTGATGCGCTCCTTACCGACCACGATCGTGAGGTCCGTCGCACCGCATTCGAGAACTATGCGGACGCTCACTTGAAGCTGAAGAACACGATGGCTAACTGCATCTCGGCAGGCGTCAAGCAGAATGTGTTTAACGCCAGGGCACGGCGGTATCCATCCTCTTTGGAAGCCGCGCTCACTCCGAACCACATCCCCGTCCAGGTTTACTACGCGCTTATCGAGACGTACAAGAAACACCTTCCGGTCTGGCACCGTTACTGGGCCATCAGAAGGCGTGCCCTGGGTCTGGAACTCCTGGCGCCCTACGACATTAAGGCGCCGCTTACCGAGCACCCTCCGCATGTGAGTTTTGACCAGGCGTTCGACTGGGTTGTCGAGGGTATGAAGCCGCTTGGCGATGAATATATCTCGGTACTGAAGAGGGGCGTGTTGGAAGAGCGGTGGGTAGATAAGTACCCGAACAAGGGGAAGCGGGCAGGTGCGTTTTCCACGGGCGCTCCTGGGACGCACCCTTACATCTTAATGAGTCATAACGACGACATATACGGGATGAGCACGCTCGCCCACGAGCTGGGTCACTCCCTGCATTCCTATTTCACCTGGACGAGCCAGCCTCTGGCCTATGCCGACTACAGCATCTTCGTGGCGGAAGTCGCTTCGAACTTCAACCAAGCGCTGGTGCGTGCCCACTTGCTGGAGACGAACACGGATAAGGACTTCCAGATCGCTGTGATTGAAGAAGCGATGAGCAATTTCCACCGCTACTTCTTCATCATGCCGACGCTGGCCCGGTTTGAGCTTGAGTTGCACGAGCGGTCGGAACGCGGCGAGCCGCTGACGGCCGACACCATGATCTCGCTGCTCGACGGCTTGTTCCGCGAGGGCTATGGTAGCGAAGTCGCCGAGGATCCCCAACGCATTGGCATAACCTGGGCGGAGTTCCCTTCCCACCTCTACATGAATTTCTATGTCTTCCAGTATGCGACCGGTATCTCTGGCGCCCATGCGCTGGCGGAGCGCGTGCTGGCAGGTGAGCCGGGTGCGGTAGATCGCTATCTTGCGTTCCTCAAGGCCGGTTCGTCCGGCTTCCCGCTCGACGTGTTGAAGGCGGCCGGCGTCGATCTCACGTCCCCGGAGCCGGTAGAGCGGACGTTCGGCGAGCTCTCAAAGTTGGTAGACCGGTTAGAGAAACTTGTCGGCTAATCGGCCGAGGGCCGTCGATATGCGCATCGCTGCTCGACTGCTCTACGCATGAGCATTGCATAATGAATCGGCCGGAACGCCGGGACGCGTTATCGCTCGATCACATGCAGGAGCTCATCGCGTGTATTCAAGGCCTGGGCAGATCGCGCCACGTGGCGGTTGTGGTTATTCGCGGCACAGGTCCCGCGTTCTGTGCCGGACACGTCATGAGCGAGATGCGTGGCAGAGACGTCGCGTTTTTGCAGAAGCGAGCGCTGGAGCGGTACGAGCAGTGAGTCCGCTCTGCTCGCCAGTTGCCATCGTCGACTCCCGACTCCAGTGCGGGTTCCCCCTGCCTACCGCACCGTGTTTGCAGGTTCTGCCGCGCCGCGACTATAGAGAGTCCAGCAAGGAGAAGGGAGCACCGGCGGAGTTCTTCGCCGGTGCCAGTGCTGTTACAGGCGGGTTATTGGCGCGGTGGTCTATACGCCGTCCACGATGATCACGCCGCCCTCCTAGGCAGACTTGCGCAGTTTCAGGAGGGACGAGTACTCTGGTGAGTCGTCCCAGGCGCGAGCCCGATCGACGGTCTCGAATTCTATGATCACGAAGCGCTC
>JAQBPC010000627.1 GCA_028287725.1 Chloroflexota bacterium
CGCGAGTTCACCGCCACACGCCCTCGTCGTTACCTGCTCACCAATAGCCACTTGGCACATGGCGCCAACGGCTGCGGCCAGCGAAGCGGATCCAAAAAACGGCGCAAAGCTGATTCGTCGTCAAATGACTCACGACGACTCTCTCGTCGAACGGCTCGCCGACGCACCGCCGTCACACGCCGACCGGGCGGAAGAATCCTCTGCTCTTCCGCCCGTTCCGCAACTCAAATACCGTCTATTTCTAGCTCCCCCCGCCTCTACTCCCACCGAAACGTACGCGCCGCCACGCCGAAGCCCAGCACCGCGGTGACCGCCAGGGCCACGAAGTCGAGGCCCAGGGTGTTGATCGACACACCCTTGTTCATCACATCGCGGAGGCCGTTCGCCAGGTAGGTGAGCGGCAGCAGGCTGATGATCGGCTTCAGCCACTCCGGCGCGGCGCTGAGCGGGAAGTAGACGCCGCTCAAGAACATCATCGGCATCGTCACCACGTTGCCTAACGCGCTCGCCGCGTCGGCCGTGCTGGCGAACCCGGATATCGCGAAGCCGATCGTGAGGAAGGCCAGGCCGCCCAGCAGCGCCAGGAGGATCATCGTCCCCACGCTGCCGGCTATGTGCACGCCGAAGAGGGTCGTCGCGACGGCAGTCAGGATCAGTACCTGCGCCAGCACTACCACCAGCTGGCTGATCACGTTGGAAGCCACGAACTCCCAGGTCTTCAGCGGCGTGGCGCGGAGGCGCTTCAAGATCCGCTGCTCGCGGTAGCCGACCATGCGGCTCGAAATGCCGATCACGCCCGAGGTCATGATCGAGAGGCCGATGATCCCCGGCAGCAGGAAGTCGATGTAGCGGGTGCTGACCGTCGCGATCCCTTGCTGTCGCAGCACGAGCATCTGAGGCGTGTGGGTGATGCCCTGGTTCACACCCTGCATCACCTGGCTCACCAGCGAGACCACCACGCTCGACTGGCTCAGATTCGTCTGGTCGTAATACAGGCTAATCGGCAACGGATGCCCCGGGGCGGGCGTGCCCGGCGGTATCACCAGCACGGCATCGCGGTCGCCGTTTTTCAGCGCCGCACGCTCGCCGGACTCGCTCCCCGTCTTCACCGTCACGCCGTTGATGTGCGCCAGGGCATTGCGGGTAGCGTTCGCTACCGGTCCGTTCCCTACCACGCCTACGGTCACCTTGATGTTGCCGCCGCTTCCGAACACGACTGACAGCAGCACCAGGATAATCAGCGGGAACGCCAGGTTCCAAAATAGCGCCTGGCGTGCCCGGACGGTCATTTTCAGGTTGGCAATTGTCATGTGCAATAAGCGGCTCAAGAGCGGAGGCTCCTTCCGGTCAGGTTAATGAATACATCCTCGAGGTTCCCGCTCCGCACCTGGAGATTGCTCAGCTCCAGGCCCTGCTCGGTGGACATCCGCAGCAAGCCCACAAGCGTTTCCTGCGGCTGATCCGTGCGGATCTCGAACCCAGCGTCGTCAAGCCGCGCTTCCTGCACGCCCGGCAGCGCCTGCACCCGATCGAGGGGGAGCGGCCTGACCGTCGACCCGGTGATCAGCGGCGGCAAGTTCAACCCGTTGATCAGGCCGCGCGGCGTATCCAGCGCCAGCACCTCCCCGTGGTCCATGATCGCGATGCGGTCGCAAAGGGTCTCCGCTTCCTCCATGTAATGCGTGGTCAGCACGACCGTCTGGCCGTTGGCGTTGATCTGCCGCACGAGATCCCACAGGTTGCGGCGGGCCTGGGGGTCGAGGCCGGTGGTCGGCTCATCCAGGAACACCACCTGTGGCTTGTTCACCAGGGTGAGGACGATCGAGAGGCGCTGCTGCTGCCCGCCCGAAAGCTCCTGCACCTTGCTGTTCTTTTTCTCCATCAGGTTGACCTCGGCCAGCAGTCCCTCCAGCTCTCTGTCGGTCATGCCATGCTGGTAGAAGGAACTGAAGAGTTTTAGGAGCTCGAAGTTGGTCAGGTGGGTGAACAGCGCCGTGCTCTGCAGCTGCACGCCAATGATTTCCTTCAGTCGCGCCGGCTGCCGCACGGCGTCGATACCGCTCACGGTGTTCGTTCCCGCGTCCGGCTTCCGCAAGCCCTCGATCATCTCCAGCGTGGTGGTCTTCCCGGCGCCGTTAGGGCCAAGAATGCCGAACACCTCGCCTCGGCGGATTTCCAGATCGACGTGCTTGACCGCCGTCAGCTTCCCGTAGCTCTTCCGCAGGCCGCTGATCGCGATCACAGCCTGCCCGGTCTCCCGTTCCATGAGTGTGGTGGCCACCTGGGTCTCCTTCGCCTATTCTCCGGCGCCGCGGACGGTATCTCATTCGTGGCGCCATGTCGTTCAATGTCAGCGTATAGGTCAACGCGCCACGGCTGAGAGTGCCAAAAGTCATGGTCAGACCCCCACCTTCGTCGTAAAGAGTCTTAGTGAATCCTTAGCCTATGCTCATCAACTTGTCATGATCGGATCGTAAGCTGGAGCGAGGAGATACTGGATCTGTCGATTTGGTACCGCGAAGCATCCACGGGACAAGGAGCGATCCTATGACGACGACAGTTGCGGCCGTGTGCAGGCGTCGATTCCTGCTTGGGCTGGTAGGAAGCATGGTGGCCGGCTCGGCCCTGGCGCGCGGCGCCCACGCTGCCACGCTGAGCCGCCGGGCAGCGAGTCTCGGCCCCTTGATCAATATCCCGCAGACCTACAACAACTGCGGCCCCGCGGCGGTCGCGGAGGTGCTCGCCTATTGGGGGATTTCCCAGACGCAGGGGCAAGCGCAGGCAGTGCTACGCGTCGACGGCCCGGTCGTGGGCATGACATTCTACGGGGTGCCCTCGTACGCGCGCACTCTTGGCCTGAGGACCCTTATTGGCGTCGGCGGGAGCGAGACGCTGGTGAAGATGCTGATCGCGAATCGCTTTCCCGTGATCGCCCATCAGGTGATCAGCCTTGCCGACTACACCGGGCATTGGCGGCCGGTCCAGGCATACGATGATTCGCAGGGGGTTTTCGTGACCAGCGATCCGTATCTGGGTCCGAATTACCGCCTATCCTACAGCACGTTCGCTCAACTGTGGGCGCAGCGAGACTACGCCTTCATCATCCTCTATCCGGCCTCCCGCCAGGCTGCGCTTAACGCGACACTCTCCGCCGCGGGTTGGAACAAGGCCGCGGCTTTCCGTCAGGATCTGGCGCTGCTGCAGGCTGGTCAACTGGATGCCAGCCCGGCCGCGGCGCCTGCCGCCACAC
>JAQBPC010000642.1 GCA_028287725.1 Chloroflexota bacterium
TGCAGCGCGGCTTAGTCGGCCCAATAATCGAGCGTTTTGAGCGCCGAGGACTGAAAATCGTGGCAATGCGATTGATGCACATCGACCGCGGCCTCGCGGAACGTCATTATGGCGTGCATCGGTCCAGGCCCTTCTTCGAAGGGCTAGTGTCGTATATCACGTCTGCTCCAGTCGTGGTCGCGGTGCTCGAGGGCCGCAATGCGATTAGCGTGGTGCGCACCACAATGGGCGCGACAAATGCCGCGGAAGCTGCTCCCGGCACGGTTCGCGGTGACTTCGCGTTGGAAATCGGCCGAAACCTCGTGCACGGCTCGGATTCGGAACAGAGCGCGAACGACGAGATTGCGCTGTACTTCAACGCCGAGGACATTGTGGTGTATGGTCGGGCGATTGACCCATGGGTCACAGAAGCCTAAGGTAAGCAGGATTGGCGGGCTCGACCGGCGGCCGCCTAGAACACGAAGCATTTGGGCAACGGAATATGTTGCATGAAAGGGTAGTCAAGCGTGGAACATGCGCTGGTGGGTGGTGGCGCGGGTTTTATCGGCTCGCACCTGTGCGCCGCCCTGGTGTCGCGCGGGTTATCAGTTACGTGTGTCGATAACCTCTCAACAGGTACGCGCGATAATATTGCATCGCTACTTAACCATCAGCACTTCACGCTTCTAACCGAAGACATATCGTTGCTTGACACCGAACGTTGGGTACGAGGCGACATGCCCGCGCCGAACTATATATTTCACCTTGCAAGTCCGGCCAGCGTGGTCGACTATTTGCGGCTGCCGGTTGAGACATTGATGGTGAACAGCCAGGGCACGCACCGGCTTCTCGACTTAGCCCGGGCCTGCGGTAGCCGGTTTCTCTTTACGTCTACATCCGAGATCTACGGGGATCCGTTGGTACACCCCCAGAGTGAGGAATACTGGGGAAATGTGAGTCCTAACGGGCCCCGCAGCTGCTACGACGAGAGTAAACGCTTTGCGGAAGCGCTTACGATGCAGTACTGGCGCTCGTATGGGGTCGACATTCGGATTGTGCGGATCTTCAACACCTACGGACCACACTCACGCCTTGACGATGGTCGGGTTGTCCCAAACTTTATCGGTCAGGCGCTGGCTGGGGAGCCGATCACCATCTATGGCGACGGCAAGCAGACACGCAGTTTCTGCTATGTAAGTGACCTCGTCGCCGGCCTGCTGGCCACCATGTTTACAGAGAACGTCGCTGGTCAAGTCTTCAACCTTGGCAATCCGGAAGAGCATACAATCGTCGAGTTCGCCGAGATAGTCTCGTCGCTCGTTGCCGAGTTCAAAGGCCGGGATGGCCAGGATGAACGACCCTTGCTCGAATGGCGGGATCTACCAATCGATGATCCGACCAGACGGCGTCCAGACATTGAGAAGGCGCATAAATTTCTCGGCTGGGAGCCAAGCGTTCGGCTGCAAGATGGACTCCGGCAGACGATCAGCTGGTTTGGGGCAGGACATGAGCATGAAACCATATCCGCGGTACGGGGCGCGCACGGTGCCGGTGCCGCGGAGTGACGTGGCCGGACGAACCAACAGGTTGCAGCGGCATGTACACGGGGAAGGACTGGTAGATGAGTGACCAGTTTAAGCCCGCCGGCTCGCCTTCATCGTGGAGAGCCGCACCCGTCGACGCCTCTGACGCCGTGCATGGGGCATCCGCGGAAGCTAATGGGATTACGGCAGAAGAGGAAGTCCCTCAAGCCGTAGATATCAAGCGGCGATTCACGGACTGGCGAACTCCACTCTCCTTCCTAATCGCCTTGATTATATTGGTCGTTGCACTCCGCAAAAGTGGCGTGACGGTCGGCGACCTTCAATCGGCGTTGCGTAAAGTCAACCCGCTGCTCTTCATTTGTGCATTCTGTATTTACTACGCCTCCTTCCCGCTTCGCACCCTCCGATGGCGTATGTTGATGCTCAATGCGAACACGGGTGAAGACAAAGAGAAGTTGCGAAATGTACGATTTAGAGACTTACTCGAGATACTTTACCTGTCATGGTTTGCAAACTGCGTAATTCCGGCGAAGCTCGGCGATGTATATCGTGCGTATCTGACGCGAAGCTACGTCGGCATTTCGGCTTCCAGGACAGTAGGCACTATCCTTGCCGAACGCATCCTCGACTTGCTAATTCTGTTCCCCCTACTTCTGAGTGCCGCGTTTCTTACGTTCCAGAACAGGTTGTTTGAAAATGACTCGCTAAGATATGTCCTCGGAGGCGCTCTAGGACTTGCCGTCATTGCAATTGTCGCGGTCCTTGCTATCTGGCGCCTGGGCGATGGACTTCGTAATTTACTGCCACAGCGTGTTCATCACGTGTTCAGCACGTTTCGAGAGGGCGCCGTCTATAGCTTTCGCAAAGGCATCGCCAAGTTATTAGCTATATCTGTGTTGATTTGGGTGTGCGAGGGAAGCAGGCTTTATCTGGTTTTGGCGTCATTGGGTCTGATTAAGGCTGGTGAAATTGGCCCCAGCGCCGCTTTGTTCCTGGCGCTTGGCTCGTCCGTGATCACGACGCTTCCATTTGCCCCTGGCGGATTGGGCCTGGTAGATGGCTTCCTCATCGCAACATTTAAGTTGCTCAAACATGGATCGACCGGTGGGCAGGCTGCGGCGCTGACGCTGCTCGACCGCATCATCAGTTATCTCAGCATCGTGGTAATTGGCTTTGTGCTGTATCTCGTCAGCGATAAAACGAAATCGTCCCTTCCCGTGTTGAAAAGAGAACGGACGGACGATTCCGGCGACGGCGGTACACAGGATCGAGCCGAGTCGGTGGCGCGACCAGAGCAATCGACTGCTATTTCGTAATGCGCGTCGTCATGGATGCTACGGCCGCTGTACGCCAGCGAGCTGGAGTTGGGCGGTTTGCCCGTGGGCTGCTGACCGGCCTCGCCGAGATAGATACACATAACGATTATTTCCTAATCACGACTGGCAGACATCGACTTACGCTGCCAGCAACATCACTGCCGCAACGCCATCATTGGGTACGGCTGCCGGTCCCTGAGCGCATTGCTCGAATTGCCTGGGAAAGGCTTCGACTGCTGCCGCCACCTGCGTCGTTCGTGCCTGGAGCCAAGATCTTTTTCACGGCAGACTTCGCCTTACCGAGACTTGGAAGGGTTCCGTCGATCCCAACCATCCACGATTTGTCGTTTCTCACACATCCTGAGTGCGCCGACGAAGGGCTTCGCAAATATCTCTCGACCGAAGTTCCGCGCTCAATTCATGCAGCCTCCGCGGTTGTGGCCGTGTCGCACACGACTGCACGTGCATTACAAGAGTTGCTGGGGGTCGAACCCGCGAAGATCGCAGTCGTTCCGAATGGGGTTGACGCACAATTTCGTCCACTCGCCCTTACAGATGAAACTCCACCCATGCCCCCGTTTGGCCTTCCAACCGGCTATCTGCTTAGCGTCGGTACGCTTGAGCCTCGAAAGAATTACGTGCGACTGCTCCAGGCATTCGCTAAGGTGCAGCAACGAGCGAAGCCTGCGCAGTCCGTGACCTGGCCAAGGTCAAAGCCCAGCAGCGGCTACACGCTCGTAATCGCGGGACGCGAGGGCTGGAAGTTTGAACCCATATTTCGAGAGGTCGCTCGACTTAACCTAGCGTCTTCGGTAAAGTTCATGACAAATACATCGGATTCCGACCTGTTGGCACTCTATCAGCATGCTTCCGCAATGGTATTCCCATCACTCAACGAAGGCTTTGGCATTCCTCCACTGGAGGCGATGGCTTGCGGGATCCCGGTTGCGGCGTCTACCGGCGGCGCCTTGCCGGAGGTGCTAGGCGACGCTGCACTTAGCTTCGATGCATTCGACGTCGATGGCATGTCCGCGGCAATCGAACGCATCATGCAAGACGAACCTCTACAGTGCACATTGCGGGAGCGTGGCACTCGTCGAGCGGCGGACTATACCTGGGTGCGCGCGGCAACTGAGGCTCTCCAACTTTTTGAGCGGGTCGCTGCATGACGGCTGACGTGGTTACTTTGGATGAACCGGCTGTGCAGCGCTATCGAGTCGCCGTCTCAGGCCTCTTCTTGGCACATCCGCACTCCGGCACCGGTCGGTATGCTCGCCATGTAATTCAATACCTCGCTGGAGTGCCGGACTTCCAAACGAATGTGATTATTGATAAGCCTGACGTGGAAGGAATCGCGGATCAGGACGCAAATTCCAGCGTCGCGCGGACAAAGTATGTCATGGCGCCGATGCCCCACCTTCGCCCTGGATCGTATGAAAGAAAGCTAGTGTGGGAGCAAGCTGGGTTAAACGTTGCAGCCAGGAGACTACGCGCGTCGGTTTTGTATTCGCCGCACTTCAGCATGCCGCTTTTCGCGGGCTGCCCAACCGTCGTGAGCATTCACGACCTTATACCGTTGACCGAACCTGCCTATTCAGGTTCAATGGCGGCTCGCTTGTATTTCCGTCTTGTCAGCGCTGCTGCCCGCAGAGCTGACGCAGTTGTGACCCTGTCGGAGTACGCAAAGAGCGAGATAGAGCGACTGCTTCGAATCCCAACTGAACGCATACATGTTGTAGTCCCCGCCGCGGAATCCACGTTCGACCCTACGCCCGACTCCACTGCCTCCGGCAGAGCGCGTTCGCGCTACAACTTGCCTGAACGCTACCTCCTGTATGTTGGGGGTGCTGACGTGAGAAAGAATATAGGTGTGCTGCTGAGGGCAGTTCAACTGCTCGAAGGCGACGACACAATTCCACCACTGGTTGTCGCGGCCGGAATGGCGAAGGCCGGCCAGGAAGCGCTTTTCCCTGATTGGCGGGCTCAAGCTACTGAGCTTCAGCTCGGTGCGCGCGTGCGGTTTGTGGAGCGGATCGCGGAAGAAGATCTTGCCGCGGTCTACCGCGATGCCCACGCATTTCTCTTCCCGTCGCGTGCCGAGGGGTTCGGCCTCACGCCGCTGGAAGCGATGGCCTGTGGCACTCCGGTCATTAGCTCGAATGCAACGAGCCTGCCTGAAGCTGTTGGCGCCGCGGGACTGCTTATACCCCCTGACGATGTGGAGGCTTGGGCGCAGGCTATCTCGACAATATGCAAGGACGGACAATTGCGAGAGCGCCTTGCAATCGAAGGGCTCTTCCGAGCAGGGCAGTTTAGCTGGGAAACTACAGGAGCAAGGGTGGCCGGCATTATTCGGACGGTGGCGTCATGCGCATCTTGATGGTGTCGAAGGCATTGGTCGTGGGCATGTATCAGCGGAAGCTTGAAGAAATGGCGGCGCTACCAGATGTGCAGCTGACGGTAGCCGTACCACCGTTTTGGCGAGAGAAGGGGCATGACTGGCGGCTTGAACGCACATTCACCAAGGGATACGAGCTTACGGTTCTGCCAATGCGGTTGAACGGTCACTATCACGTCCATTACTATGCGCAGCTTGGTCGACTGCTCGATCGCGTTCGGCCGCAAATCCTTCACTTCGACGAAGAAGCATATAACCTCTCCACCTGGCTTGCGATGCGTGCCGCGCACCACAGAGGGATTCCATTCGCGTTTTTCAACTGGCAAAACATTCCGCGCCGGTATCCCCCACCATTTCGCTGGATGGAAGCGCAGGTCTTCGCGCATGCTGCTCTAGGGATTACGGGGAATGAGGACGCCGGTCGAATCATCCGTGATAAGGGTTACCGCGGCCCGATTGAAGTAATTCCCCAGTTTGGAATCGATCCTGAGCTGTTTTTCCCATTAGCGGAGTCACTGCATTCACGGCAGGCTGGTCGGCCATTCTCCATTGGCTTTGTTGGCAGACTAATACCCGCAAAAGGCCTCGGTGTTCTGCTTGAAGCCGCCGCCGGCATAAAGCGGCCCTGGCGCCTACAAGTGGTAGGGAGTGGACCTGATCGAGAAGCCTTTGAGGCGCGCGCGCGGGAGCTCGGTATCGCCGATCGCGTCGAGTTTGTGGGTCAGAAAGGGTCAGTCGAAATGCCGGCCGTCATGCAAACGCTCGATGTATTGGCGGGCCCAAGCCTAACTTCGCCTCGCTGGAAAGAACAGTTCGGCCGCATGCTCGTTGAAGCGATGTCATGTGAAGTGCCGGTTATTGGTTCTGACTCGGGAGAGATTCCACAGGTTATTGGAGATGCGGGTCTTATTGTTCCAGAGGGCAATGTGCACGCGTTGCAATGCGCACTTGAGCGGCTGCAAGATGATCTTGAGCTCCGCGAGAAGTTGGGAAAAGCCGGCCGTGCGCGCGTTCTAGCGATGTTTACTCAAAGAGCAGTTGCCGAAAGAACTGTTGCCGCATACAGGGCGGTAGTACATAACGAACATTAGCGCACTGGCAAAGGCTGGACACGCACGTGGAAGCTGATCAAGCAGACGCACTCGGCGTACCTATTACTCTACAGCTGGCAGGAGCGATCGCCCTGTGCGTGGGTGGCGGTAACGTTGCCGCGCGTAGGGTTCCCGCGCTCCTGGCCGCAGGGGCCGTTGTATCCGTCATATCTCCCGAACTGCACCCCAGTTTGCAAGCCCTTGTCGCCGGTGGCGCTGTGCTACACCTGCCGCGTTCCTTCGAGACGGGTGATGCCGCGGACGCCTTCTTCGTACTAGCCGCCACAAATGACGCCGAAGTAAATCGAGCAGTTGCAGCAGAGGTTCGTTCGCGAAATGGCCTCGTGTGCGTTGCTAGCAATTCGACGCTTGGCAACTGCAGCTTCATGTCGACGATTCGCCGGGGTGCGTTAACGATTGGCGTTCAAACCGGAGGCAGCAGTCCAGCAGTTGCCGCGGCCATCCGATCACGTGTCGAGAATGCGCTGCCTGAGGATATTGAGCCGATGCTTGAGAAACTGGCGGCATTGCGCATAAAGTTGAAGGCAAGGCAGCCGGACCCCGTGACCCGAGGCAATCTGTGGAGGCGCGTGGCAGACAGCGGTGAAATTGACAACGCCATCGCAGGCGAAGCCGGCGCACTCGACCGGATCCGCGCGCTACTCGAGTTTGACCGATGACGGGTCAGACTATGCATCCAACATATCGGCGGCGACGCAAGCCACAAGCACTCCAAAACGAAGGACTCCACCAGAAATATTTGTGGTTTTGCCGGAGAAACAGTGCAAGTCGGCAAAATCCGACTGTAGAATCAATCGATGGCTGAAACGCTCCGCTCGCGCATTCGGGTTCTATCAGGGCAGTCGTTCATCTATGGTCTTTCGGGTGCACTGACCAAGTTAGTTGGCTTGATCATTATCCCAATCCTCGGACGGCTCTTCGTCCCGAGTCAGTTTGCCGCTATCGACCTGATCACGGCCTTCGGCGCGGCCATCGGATCCGTTCTCCTGCTTGGATCCGACGCCGCGGTGGCATTCTACTTCTTCCGGGAAGCGGACGAAGAAGGCAGGCGTACGCTTGTTTCCACCTGGATGATCTTTCAGTTCTGCCTCAATACGCTGGTCGGCGCCATACTGTTTATCTTCGCGGAACCAATAACGCACCTCGTTATCGGGCCGAGCTATAGCAGCGACTACATTAAGCTGACAGGCTGTGCATTCCCACTCGGTTCGACAATAGGTTACGTGCTGGAAATACTCCGGCTTCAGCTCCGGCCAAAGCGCTACCTGCTCGTCTCGGGCCTTAGCGTGGTCACTGGCCTGCTTCTGACGCTCGCCCTTGTCGTGGCGCTCCGCTTAGGGCTGCTCGGTATCTACATCGCCAGTGCGTTGACCAATGTGCTGGCATTCACGGCTGCGATGTATGCCGTGCACTCGAGTGTCATGCCGCGCTTCTCATTTGATCGTCTGAAGAAAGTATTGGCATACGGGATCCCACTGGTTCCGATTAGTGTCGCGGCCTGGGCGATTAACCTTAGCAATCGGTTCTTCATCAAGGCGCATTCAGTGCACGGAGTGTCCGGGGTATCCGACACCGGGCTTTTCGGCATGGGTAACCGCGTCTCTCAATTGCTGCTCTTGGTCGTTACCGCGTTCACGTTGGCATGGGGCCCGTTTGCCCTGAGCATCTCGGAGTCACCCGACGCCAAACGGACCTATGCAAAGGTACTAACCTTTTACGCCGTTACGCTCGGTACGCTGACGCTTGGTCTGAGTCTATTTGCACCGCTAATTCTCACCTTTGCAGCCAAGCCCGAGTACGCTCGCTCATATCAGGTCGTTGCCCCATTGGCCGCAGCGTACGCGGTGTACGGCGCATATCCGATTGTTGCCATGGGCGCCGCGCT
Organism: Chloroflexota bacterium; assembly: GCA_028287725.1. Lineage (GTDB taxonomy): Bacteria > Chloroflexota > UBA5177 > JANWHV01 > JANWHV01 > JANWHV01. The sequence continues at coordinate 8,235 of JAQBPC010000642.1, forward strand.
GAGCAAGAAGACGATTCACTTGAGTTGGACTACGATTGTGGGAGCAGTCGTCACGCTCGGGTTGAATGCCGTGCTTGTGCCACTTCCCTACATGGGTCTTGAAGGTGGGGCGATTGCCACGCTCTGCGGCTACAGCGTTATGGTCAGCCTCGTATACGTAGTCTCGCAGCGACTGTATCCCATTCCATTCGAGGGCCGCAAGCTCCTAACGTGCGTATCTCTTCTAGTTGGCGCGGTTGTACTTGGTCAGCTGCTTCGCCCAATGTTCCCGGCCTTGAGCGTGGCCGGCATCGGCGTGCGACTGGCACTACTGCTACTATTCCCATTGGCTCTTGTAGCGCTGAGCGTGGTTGAGCGCTACGAGGTTCGTGTAGTCTACGGAGCACTCCACAGTGCACTACTTCGGCGGCGCGGTGCAGCGGCCTGAGCGAGACTGCCCCGTACTGGAACGGGTCGATTTGCCACGCCTGACAGATGTGATGCGATATACATGCGAATAGTTCATGCGGTCAGTAATGTTGCCGGCCTGCCGGTCGCATTCGCGGAGGCGCAGCGCCGGGCAGGTCACCGGGCGGCCGCTGTTGTCTACGAGTCGCCCTACTACAAGGATGTTCGTGCGGTGGACCTTGGCCGACTGCTCGATGGCAACCGGATTTCTCGGAAGCTGCGGCGAGCGCGCGTGGTGGCCTGGGCTGCTCACAACTTTGACGTGTTCCACTTCCACTATTACACAACCTTCATGCCAAACCAGGAGGATCTACAGCTTCTGAAGACTCTGGGCAAGAAGGTAGTATTCCACCTGCATGGCTGCGACATTCGAGATCCGCGACGAGTAAGGACCGAGCATGCGATTAGCGCTTGTGCAGAATGCACAATCGAGTGCCTGACCCCGGTGAAGCTGCGTATGCAGACGACGCTCGATCGCTTTGCTGATGCTGTTATCGTCTCTACACCGGACTTGCTCGAGTTCGTGCCGGATGCCCAGTACATACCGAATCCCATCGATCCGCGCAGTTGGAATGACTTGCGAGAGTCGAACGGACTCGAGCTTAGGACGTCCGGTGAGTACGTGATCGTACATGCGCCGACAAATCGTGAGATTAAAGGCACAAGGCATATTGAGGCAGCTGTCGACCAGCTGCGTTCCGAAGGATTAGCAGTCAGGCTGCAGCTACTTGAAGGCTTAACGCAAGACAAGCTTCACCACGCATGCCTTGAGGCGGACCTTGTGATAGACCAGGTACTGATAGGTTGGTTTGGCCTCTTCGCGCTGGAAATGATGGCGCTAGGAAAGCCGGTGCTCGCGTACATTAGAGAAGACCTGCAGCACGCAGGCTCGGAAGTACCCATCGCGTCAGCGTCTCCCGAGAACCTTGCCAGGACCATCCGGCGCCTGTTGACTTCATCAACTGAACGGGAGGAACTGAGTCGCCGGGGTCCAGCGTACATTCAAAGTGTTCATAACCTCGACCGGATTAATGAGCAGGTTATGGATATATATCGTGCGATTGGAGCGCCATAAGTGACTGTCGCTCCGCAAGTTGTGCTGCTGGTTCACGGCACATTTGAGCGTGATCCTAGGGTACGGCGGCACGCCGCTGCGGCCCGCGACGCAGGATACCGCGTAGCCGTACTTTCGGTCGGTTCTGAACGCGAACATCCCAGATGGGGCGAACAGGTCGACGGCATAGCGGTCTTCGAGAGCAGGTCGACAGACAGAACTATCGCGGGCAGACTTCGTGTACTGGTTTCTTTGCTCAGGAGGAGCCGCACCAATACCGGGCCAGCGGACCAAAATGAGGGCAGCCGGCACGCTGTCGGCGCCGAGCTCCCTAACTCCGTCCCGCCGCTGGCCCGAAGCAGCTGGCGCGACCTGCTGGACGTCGCACTGCTCATTCGGCAGAACATCGCGGTGTTCCGTCAATTCCGCGGCGTAGGTGGCCGAGTGGTCCACGCGAATGACCTCAACGTATTACCAGCTGGAGTGCTCCTGGCTCGCTACTGGCGGGCGGCACTTCTGTATGACAGCCATGAGCTTTGGACTGAAACCAATCCCGCTTGGTCTCCATTCCAACGCAAGCTGCTTTCGCTGCTTGAGCGCCTCATAATTCGACGTTGCGACGCGGTCGTAACAGTGAACAACGCAGTCGCACGGGA
>JAQBPC010000703.1 GCA_028287725.1 Chloroflexota bacterium
GGTACTCGCCACGCAGAACCTGTCCGGCAGCACGGCCTATGCCCTGCTCCGCTGCGTTTACACCCCTGGCGGCGCTCCGGCGTGGTCTATGTCCAGCGTGATCCAGAGCATGGACACTGCCGTGGGATTGGCTATCCGCTACCCGCACCTGGGCCAGTTTGACGGCCTCTACCGGCTGACTTTTCTCGAGCAAGATACCGGGAGTACCAGCGGCCTCGTCTACACGCGTGTGGCCCGCGCGGTCTCGCCCGACTTCGTGCACTGGCAGGCCGGCACGCCGGACCTGGCAGCCGCGCCGCACGGGGCGGTCTGGTTGAAGCATGCCGCCGGCCAGTTGCTGGTGGCGCCCGAGACGGTGCGTCTGGCCCCGGCCTACAACCCGGCCACGGGCTACCGCGATCTGACGGGCGATTTGCTGCGGCTGGACCTGGTGGAGCGGGAGGGGGCGCCGGCGCGGCTGGTGGCGACGCTGGACAACAGCACGGGCGCGTACACCAGCTTGGCGGCGCTCGTCTCCAACGCGCAGCTGCTGCTGAGCCAGGGCTACATGGGGGCCGGGCTGGTTCCCACGCACCTGCTGTATCTGGATGAGTGGACGTTCGCGCGGGCAGCCGATGAGCACAGCGTGACCCTGACGGCGTACGATGCCTCGCGGCGGCTGGTGCGACAGACCCGTTACCCCCTGACCTACATCAATCGCAGCGTGGGCTACATCCTCGGCGATCTGGTGGCCCTGGCCGGCCTCGAGGGCGCCGCGAGTGTCGACGCCTCAGCGCAGTTCAGCCAGAACGTGGCCCTGTTCCAGCTCACGCCCGGCCAGAGCTATCTGGCGGCGCTGCAGCGTCTGCTTGCCGGTTACGACGGCGGCTTTAGCGTACGTGCCGTCCCCGGCAGCGGCCCCGCCTTCGCCGCCGTCGATCTGCCGGCGGTGACGGGGAAGAGCGCCGGCCAACCCATCGTCTGGAGTTATAGCGGCGAGCCCGAGCATCTGCATCTCACCCACGCGGGTGACCGCGCCAACCACCTGATTGTGTATGGTCCGCAAAAGATCCCCACCGCCGTGGCCGAGGTGTGGGACGCCGCCGACCTCGTCACGACGGGGCAGGAACGGTATGCCCTGCTGGTGGAGCAGCTCGCCGCTAGCGCGGGTGCCGCCTCGCTTGCCGCCGGCCTGGCCCTTGCCCGTGAGGCGCGCCTGGCCACGCGGGTGGATTTGGCGGTGGCGCCGCACCCGGGGCTGGAGCTGTTTGACGCCATTATGGTGAACGATAGCGCGATTCCCGTGATTAACTGCCGCATTGTTGGACTCACTCTAGCTTATTATCCGCGTATCGCACTGCACGATCTGGTTCTCACCTGTGAAGGAATGTAAAAACGGATGGACGACAAGGCGATCACCGACGCTCTGGGATTGGAAAGCGCCTACGGCTACCATGTTGAGGTGGCGCCGCGTCTGCCCTTCACCGTACCGGTGCAGGACCGTCCCGCCGTTCCCTGGTATCCATGTATCGAGACGAATCAGTCGTACACCGGCTGCCTGGGCGAGGCCTGCCCGCTCGAGGTCTGCTGGACCGGCGGCCCCTCGGTGAGTTACGCCGCCGCGCTCCGCCGCCGTTTCCATCCCACCGACGCCGAGTACGCGCCCGGCGCGCTCTGCCTGCGGTGCCGGCACGTGCAGGAGATCACCATCGCGGCGATCGACGCGCGGCGTGGCCTGATCCACCTGCCCATGTTGCATTGTGGCCGGCAGCGTTGGCTGCACCCGATCAGCACCGCCGCCTTCGTGCGCCGCCGTATTCCCACCCACGAAGACACCGACCTGGCGCAATGCCCGGACTTCGAGCCCGCCGCCCAACCGCTGCCGGCCGTGGAGCGGCAGCGGCTTCACGTGAACGAGCGTGCCCGCGCCCGGCGCGCCGGCAATGCGGCCCAAGAGGAGCGGGAACTTGGGTGAGCGGGCGGGGTCGTGCCTTCACACCTCCGGATAAGCGGGATGGCAGGGGTACGGCGGCTGAAGCCGGTTGCCTGCCCCGGTCTCACCCAGCATTAGCCGAAGGCCCCATATTCCCCCGCCTACCACACCCGGATTTATCCGGCCCGTTTCCTGCCATCCGGTTTTAACCGGAGGTCCCGCGTCCCCTGCGCCTGAGGGCGCATGGTAGGGTACCGACTGTGCTCCGGCCGATGCTCGCTATGCCGCTCCCGGCCCGCTACCCCATTTCCTCGAACACAACGCGCTTACATATTGGCGGACAGCTACGTGGAATATTAGAACACAAGTGCTAGGTTGTGGCTATGACAGCGCTACCCGCCCGCCGTCCTCAGCCCGATCTGGCCGCGCAACAAACGCTTTCGCCGCTTCGATTGGTGCTGCGCGAGCCCGGCATCCTGCATGTGCGCATCGATGCGTTTGCCGTGGTCGTGGCCATACACGCGGACCCGGCATTGCGCGATCGGACGCTGATCGTGGGGGGCGATGCGCAGGGCCGCGGCGCCGTGCTGGCCGCATCGCCCGCCGCCCGCGAGGAGGGCGTGCGGCCGGGCATGACCTTGCGCGCCGCCGAGAAGCTGTGCCCGCACGCGGTGGTGCTGCCCGCCGACCCGGCCGCCATCGAGATTGCCGCCCAGGACGTGCTGACCGTGCTCGGCCGCTACACACCAGAGGTTGAGCCGGCCTGGTTTACACCCGCCACCAGGCGGAAGGCGGCGGTAGTCGATGTGCAGCGACTGGCCCAGTGCTTCGGGGCCACCCTCGACGTACACGGGTGTGAGCGGCTCTTCGGCCCGCCCACGGCCATTGCCGCCGGCATCGGCGCCGAGCTGGCGGCCCACGGCTACACCGCGCGTATCGGCGTGGCCGGCAACCCGCACCTGGCAGCGGTCGCCTCCGCCGTCGCTCGTGCCGAGAGCACCGTCTCCGTACCGGTTGGGCACGAGCAAGCGTTCCTCGATGCGATTCCGCTCACCCTGCTCGAGGGGATGGATCCCGAGATGCTCGAGCGCCTGCGGGCTCTGGGCATCCGCGTGGCCGGGCAGCTTGGTCGTCTCCCGGAGCCCGCCGTGCGGCGGCGCTTCGGGCAGGCCGGGAAGCTGGGGCACGAGCAGGCGCGCGGCGTGGCGCAGCGTCCGGTCGTGGCGCCGCCCACTCCCGTCGTGCTGGAAGCCGTTTGCAACCTGGAAGATCCCACGGCAGACGGCCTGTGGCTGGATCGTGAGCTGGGGCGACTCGCGGCGCAACTGGCCGAGAAGCTGGCGACGCGCGGCCAATCGGCCGCGTTGCTCACCCTTACCGTCACGCTGCACGGCGGCGCCCGTCCCGTGACCGGGATCTTCCCACCATCTCAGCGCGGACCGTGGTCACCTGGAGACATGCCGGATGAGGGGGCGGTTCGGTCCCGCCGGCTGCACCTCAAGCAGCCCGTGGCGGGCGCGCCGGCAATTCTGGCGCGTGCTCGTGAGCTCCTCGTGCAGCTAGCGCCGGGTACGCCGGTCACTGCCCTGCGTCTGGAGGTGACCGCGCTGGGCGCTGCCGCTGCCCAACTTTCCTTGCCACTCGTCGACGGGAAGCTGGCCGGGCATGAGAAGGTGGAAGCGGTGGCGCAGCGACTGCGGGTGCGCTTCGGCCCGCGCGCTGCCTACCGCGCTCGCCTGGTCGCCGATGCGATCTTGCCGGAGGACCGCGTGGCCTGGGACGGCTCGGCGGGTATCCCCATGCCGCGCGCCAGGGCGATCGACGTACAGGTTGACGGCGCAGGGTATCCGGTGGCCGTGCGGCGTGGTCGTGGTTGGGAGCCACTGCGCGCCATTTGCGCGCAGTGGCGTATCCGCACGAACTGGTGGGCAACCCCTGCCCATCGACACTACTATCTGGTAGAGACACTGCACGGCGCCGTGCTGGAGCTGTATCAAGAGCAAAGCGACGGCGCCTGGCAGCTCACTGGAAGGCGCGATTAAGCACGTCGCCAATCGCTCGCAAGCACCTTAGCCGGGTACCTTCCAGAGGGACCTTACCTTGACAGGGGTCTTTCCGCCACTCTACAATCTGGAAGCAATCCTACTACTCCCATGTGCTTGCTGTCTATTAGTAGACAGATAGCGGCAAGAAGTACCGCTGTAACTGCGGACAACCGGCGACAATGACGGATCGTGACTCCCGGATCAGCGCTCGCGAACGCAGCCATATCCGGAGCCAGGAAATAGGCGGCGCACGCCTCTGTCGGAGATACGCCGAGCAACAGCCAGGCGAAAGTAGACAGTGTGACGTTCGGAAAGAGAGGCATCCGCGTGGTCAAGGCGATTTCGGTCCCCAAGCTCGGTCTTGCAGTCGTCGCTGCATCCCTTTTAGCTCTACCGCCCCACGGCGCCGTTCAGCCTAGCCACGCCGCGAGCCCGCGAGCCGCCTCGACGCTCGTCGTTAATTTTGGCCAGGCGCCAAACACCCTGGATCCATCGGAGGGATGCGACCTTAACACGCTCGGCATCCTTGGCAACCTGTATGTGCTACTGACCCAGTACCGAAGCCAGCCGGGACCGAACGGCACAACGCAAGAGGACTCCACGAAGATCGTGCCTTACTTCGCCAAGAGCTGGACGATCAGCCCAAACGGACTCGTCTACAAGCTCACGCTTCACAGCGGCGTGAAATTCCCAAGCGGACGGCCAGTTGACGCGGCAGCCGTCAAGTATACGTTCGATCGCGCGCTTGCCATGGGCAGTTGCGCGTCATTTTTTGTGAACGACGATTTCAGCACGCCGCTTATCAAATCCATTCAGGTAGTCAACCCGACGAGTCTGGTGATTACGCTGCGCCAACGGGATCCCAATATTCTGCAGACTTGGGCGCAGCCATCGCTGGGCATCGTGGACCCGAGCGTCGTCCAGGCGCACGGGGGCGTACAAGCCAACAAGGTCAATGAGTGGATGGCAAGCCATGCGGCTGGGGCAGGCCCCTATCTGTTGCAGAGTTACGAGCCCAACTCCAAGGCCGTGCTCGTCGCAAACCCGACTTACTTCGGGAAACCCCCCGCGACCTCGAAGATCATCATTAATTTCATCAACTCGGATGCCACGTTGCTGCTGCAGGCCCGCTCCGGCAACGCCGACGTGACGATGGGTCTGAGCAAGCAATCCGTACACAGCCTCCTTGGCAATTCCAGCGTACGCATCATTGCCAACAACACCGCCGCGTCGGAGCAGATAGGGCTGCCCTGGTCGAATCCGCCGTTCAATAACCTGCAATTCCGTACAGCACTAACCTACGCCGTACCCTATCAGCAGATTCTCAGCAAAGTCGCGTTTGGCTATGGATCGATATTCTATGGTCCATTCCCTGCCGCAATGCGGGAATACAATGCAGGGCTCGAGAAGCCACGTCCATTCGACCTGGCGCAGGCCCAGGCGCTGATCAAGGCGTCCGGCGTGGCCACTCCGGTCAACTTCAACATGGCCATCGCCGAAGGCGATCCAATTGGGGAGCAGATCGGCACGATCATCCAGGGAATTTGGCAGCAACTTGGCATCAATGTGACGATTAGCAAGCTGTCGCAGGCAAATTATGACAGCGCGCTATTTTCCCACAAGGTACAGTCGTACATCCGTTACGATGGGCCAAGCGTGATCGATGCCGGCTACTATCTTGGCTATGACATGCAGTGCTCCGCGGGGGCCAATCTGTCCGACATCTGCATCCCGCAAGCCGACGCACTGACCGCACAGGCGCGCGCGACAGCGAATCCGGTTCAGCGGCAGGCATTATGGAATCGAATTACGCAACTATGGGTGGCGAAATCACCTAAAATCACGGTCTACGCCGACCAGTACACCACGGTTCTGAACAAGCGCGTCAAAACCTTCTTCTACTCTCACGATTTTGACTTCCGCACCTGGTCAAAGTAACGCGAGCCGCCCACGGGACCCGGAAGGAAGGGCGCACCATGGCCACACGCTTCGGCGTCGATATAGGCGGCACCTTCACCGAACTCATCTTCTACGACGATCGGGAGATGTGCGCGAAGTGAAGGTACCAACAACCGTTGGGGCACCTGAGGAAGATGTTATTCAGGCGATCGCCGGCTCCTTATTCTTGACTGGGAGATAGTGGTCCATGAGCGCGTCTCCGCAGGTTTACCGAATCCCCGGCGGGTGGCCCGCGCACACCGTCGATGCCGACCCGATCACCACTGAAGTCATCCGTCACGGCCTGAACTCGGCCGCGAACCAGATGAAGCGTGCCTTGATTCGCACGGCCTTCTCACCGGTGATCTACGAAGTCCTTGACTTCGCCGTCGCAATCTATGACCGTCGCATGCGCCTCCTGGCACAGGCGCCCAGCTTGCCGATGTTTATGGGCACCATGAACTTTTGTGTGGAGGCAGCGGTGGCGGCGATCGGCGGGGAGGCGGCGCTGGAACCCGGCGACATTCTCCTCTACAACGTGCCCTATGGCACGGGGTCGCATCCCCAGGACATGTCGGTGGTGATGCCCGTCTTCACCGCAGACGACGCGCTCATCGGCTATACGACGATCAAGGGACACTGGCTGGACATTGGGGGCAAGGAACCTTTTTCGACCGACACCGTGGATGTCTTTCAGGAAGGCACCATTTTCCCAGGCGTCAAACTCTATCGACGCGGTGAACTGGTCACCGATATCTATCGCATGGCCCTCGCCAACTCGCGCGTGTCCAAGATGGTCGCGGGCGATCTCAACGCCGAAGTTGTGGGCGTCCGCACCGGCGCGGCCGGCTTGGTGCGCCTGGTTGAGCGTTATGGCCTCGAATCCTTCCAGGAAGCGGTCGAACGCATGTTCGATCATGGTGAGGCCGTGGTCAGGAGCTACTTCGAGCGTATACCGGATGGCCGGTACGTCGGGCAGGGCATCCTCGATAACAACGGCATTGACGAGAAGCTGCTGCCGTTTGAGATAGCTGTCGAGGTGCGCGGCTCACAAGTGGTAGTCGATTTCTCCAATGCACCGGACGCGCAGGCCGGGCCGACCAACTGCCCGCTCCCTTCCACGGTGGCGGCGAGCCGGGTAGCCATCACCATGCTGGCAGGAGGCGGCGAGGCGCCAAACGAGGGGCATTTCCGCCCCATAGAAGTGGTCACGCGTCCCGGATCGATGTTTCAGCCGCTCCCGCCCACGCCGAGCATGCTGTATTCGTGGCCGGCGTTCCAATCCATCGAGGTGATCTTCAATGCACTGTCCAAGGCGATGCCTACCGCGGTGCCAGCCTGTAGCGGTGGGGACTTGTGCGCGCTGATTTGGTGGGGAGTTCGCGAAGCGACGGGCGAGCCATGGGCGGACGGCTCTCCGCATCCTGTCGGGCAGGGCGCATCCTACAGCCGCGATGGAGCAAGTAGCTTGATCCATGTTGGACAGGCAGCGACACGGGTCTCGCCCACCGAGGTCTGGGAGGCAAAGAATCCGTGGTTGCTCGAAAAGCTTGAATTAGCGACTGATTCCTGCGGTGCCGGAACGCATCGTGGCGGATTGGGCCTCGATATTCACTTCACTATTCTGGAAGACTCCTGGGTCACCAGCCCGCTGGAGCGCACGACAACGGCTCCCTGGGGTCTGCAAGGCGGCGGCGAGGGGCGCCCGAACCGAGCGGCACTACGCTATCCCGATGGCAGCCGACGCGAGATAACAAAGGTGACGCGCCTGCACGTGCCGAAAGGGGCGACGCTCGAGCTCCACACCGGAGGCGGAGCAGGATTCGGGCCGCCGACCGAACGAGATCCCGAGGCGGTTCGATGCGACCTCAAAGCCGGATACATCAGCAAGGCGCATGCCCGTCGCTTCTACCCGCACGTAGTTGCGCCGGCTGAAAACGGCGGTACATGAGAATCCCTTCCAATTCCTGCGCACGCGAGGACGCGTAGTGGCGAGCTCGGCCGAACCTCGGCAGGCAGCATCCCAGCGCTCGGCAGGCAACGGGCCGCGTCGTGATACGCCGATCACCCGCATTGGCCGCGGCCTCGCGTACCTGTGGCACGATCCCGTGCTGGCCAGCGGCCTGGCGTTAGGCGCGTTGCTTGTCGTCGTTGCGGCGCTGGGGCCGCTCGTCTGGACCGCAAGTCCTTTCGCCATCGATGTTGGCTCATCGTTGCAACCGCCCTCGCTCACTCATCCCATGGGAACCGACAGTGTTGGGCGGGATCTGCTCGCCCGCTTTGATCAAGGAGCGCGAATCTCGCTGGCGACTGGGGCAATTGTCGTCGTGGTAAGCGCGCTGATCGGGGGAGCAATCGGCATCACAGCCGGCTACTTGGGCGGGTGGCTCGATATACTGCTGATGCGCATGATCGACGCGATCCTCGCTTTCCCACCGCTGGTCCTGGCCATGGCCGTCACCGTGGGCCTCGGGGTTGGCGTGACGACGTCCGCGATTGGGATCATTCTCACGGCCGTGCCCTTCTATGCACGTTTGCTGCGCAGCGATGTTATTCGCCTGAAGGCACTGCCATTGATTGAGGCGACCGCGGCACTTGGCGCCACCCGTACACGGATTATGCTTCGGCACATCCTGCCGCACCTTGTATCGACGCTGCTCATCCAGGCGGCATCGGTGTTTGGCTACGCCATTCTCAGCCTTGCCGCCCTCGGTTTCGTGGGATTGGGCGCGCAGGTACCCACACCCGAGTGGGGCACCATGATCACCAACGGGCTGCAGTATGCGCTGACCGGACAGTGGTGGATCGCGTTGTTTCCCGGGCTGGGGTTACTTCTCGCCGTGACGGCTACCAGTCAGATTGCCGATCGTGGTCGCGACATCTTTGATCCACGGAGTCGCTAGGTACAGCATGATACGTTTCATGGGCGTGAAACTGGCCAGCGGCTTGGCCGCGATATTCGGGGCATCAATTCTCGCATTCATTTTCCTGCGGATTGTGCCAGGGAATCCGGCCCGCTTGATCCTTGGTCCGCTCGCGACACAACAGGCGATCGACGCGCAAATCACGACAATGGGTCTGCGTGAGCCGATTTACGCGCAGTACCTGAACTACATGGGAGGCTTCCTGCGCGGCAACTGGGGCTTCTCCTATAGCGCCGGCCAGCCCGTAACAACGCAGGTCGCTAATCGTCTGCCGGCTACCGTTGAGTTAGCGCTCTACGCCTTCCTGTTTGCGTTTATTGCGGCCGTCGTGCTGGCCGTGCTATCAACCTATCGTCGCCGAGCGATCATCGACGGCACGGTTCGCGGGTTGGCGATCATCGGACTAAGCATGCCGCCGTTTTGGTTCGGCATCTTGGTGCTGATGCTCTTTTTCTCCTACTTCGGTATCCTTCCCGGCCCCGAGGGGCGCCTCAGCCCAACGACCGCGGCACCGGACGCTGTGACACACCTGTACACCGTCGATGCGCTGCTGCATGGACAGTTCGCTACCTTTCTCGACGCAGTGTGGCATCTGATTCTCCCGGCCATTACCTTGGGCCTGGCGCCATTTGCGTTTCTGGTGCGCCTGCTGCGCGCAAACCTGCTCGACGTATCGCACGAAGCATTTATCGTCGTGGTGCGCAGCAAGGGGATTGGGCGTCTGTGGGCTTTTGCGCGCCACGCCTTGCCGAATGCGTTTCTGCCGACGCTGACAGCGGCGGGACTGATTCTGGCACAACTACTCTCCGGCAGTGTCCTGGTCGAGAAGGTGTTCAACTGGCCCGGTATCGGCGCGCTCGTGTCCGACTCCATCGTGCGTCAGGACTACGCCGTGGTGCAAGCATTCATTCTGCTGAGCGCGTTTTGCTTCGTGGTGGTCAATATCATCGTCGACCTCCTGTACCATGTCATCGACCCGCGAGTCCGTGTCTCATGAGCGACTCGAAGGCGATCGGAGCACGCGCGACGCGCACGTCTAAGGTTGAACATACTGCCGGCGACCCGCCCGAGGCCGAAACCGTGCTGAGCGTTCGTCATATCCAGACCGAGTTCGTGACCCGTGGCACGGTCGTGAGGGCTGTGCGTGACGTGAGCTTCGACGTCAAACGCGCGCAGAAGGTGGGTATCGTCGGCGAATCGGGATCGGGGAAGTCGGCGCTCGCACTTTCTATCCTCGGTCTCATCGAGCCGCCGGGCCGCGTGACGGGTGGCAGCGTCTGGCTCAATGGCCGGGAGGTTCCCCTCCGTGACGATCGCCGTATGGGACGAGTCCGCGGCCGGGAAATCGGTCTGGTCTTTCAGGACCCAATGACGGCGCTTGATCCCGTGCAATCGATCGGCGACCAGGTGGCCGAAGGTATCAGGCGACATCAGCGGAGGATCAGCCGCAAGGCGGTGCGGCGCATGGCCGTTCAACTGCTGCAAGACGTAGAGATCCCAATGGCCGACCACCGGCTTGATGATTATCCGCACCAGTATTCCGGCGGTATGCGCCAGCGCATCATGATTGCCATTGCCCTGGCGAATAGCCCGGATGTCCTCATTGCCGACGAACCGACAACCGCGCTGGACGTCATCACCCAGGCTCAGATCATGGATCTCCTGGAGCGACTTGTCGCGGAGCATCACACGGCCGTCATCCTTATCACCCATAATCTCGGACTCGTCGCCGAGTTCTGCGACGTAGTCCAGGTGATGTATGCCGGACGTCTCGTCGAACGCTCCGGCGTAGACGACATCTTCGACGGCGCCACGCATCCGTACACCGAGGCGCTGCTCAGATCGGTGCCCCGTTCGGACCACCTCGAGAGCGGCCCGCTGCCCTCGATTAGCGGCGCGCCTCCCAACCTGGCAGCTCTCCCGCGTGGCTGTGCGTTCGAGCCGCGCTGTCCCATCGGCCATGGCAGAGAGGTCTGCATACAGGAGCAGCCCATGCCCATATTACTGGGCCCGCCGGGCGCGGAGATGCGCGTGGAATGCCACTTTGCAAGCGAACGATACGAGCGAGCACGCGCGGAAGGGGAAACTCGGTAATGAGCGACAGCTACCGTCAGGGGTTGGTTGGCCGCACACCTGGCAACACTGCCGGCACGGACTCCCCGAGCCCGGTGCCTCTCTTGCAGGTCCAGGACCTTGTCAAGGCCTTCCCGCGGCGCGCCGGCCTCTTCGATAGGCGTGCTGTGTCGCCACCACGTGCCGTCGATGGGGTGTCTTTCGACGTCGCTCGGGGCGAAACGTTCGGGCTCGTCGGGGAGTCTGGTTGCGGAAAATCAACGATCGCCCGCTGTGTGTTGTATTTGATGCGCCCGGACAGCGGACAGGTGCGGTTCGACGGCACCGACATCGGCCAGGTGAGCACGAAGGACCTTCGCAGGTTGCGCCAACGCATGCAAATGGTGTTTCAGGATCCCTTCACCACGTTGGATTCGCGTATGTCGGCATACGATATTGTCGCCGAGCCCTTGCTCATACACGGCGTTCGCGGCAAGGATGAGCGCGATGATCGTGTCCGACAAATCCTGAGCCTTGTAGGACTGATCGAGGATCAATTCAATCGCCGCCCGCACGAGTTCTCGGGAGGGCAACGCCAACGCATTGGCCTGGCTCGCGCGCTGGTCCTCAATCCGGAGCTCGTGATTCTGGATGAGCCGGTCTCAGCGCTCGACGTGTCGATTCAGGCGCAGGTGCTGAACCTGTTGCGCGATTTGCAACAGCGACTGGGGTTGACGTATCTCTTCATCGTGCACGACCTCACCATCGCCGAATACTTTTGTGACCGGCTGGCCGTCTTGTACCTCGGCGCCGTAATGGAGCTTGCCGACCGCGAGACGCTGTTTCGCGAGCCGCTCCATCCCTACACCGATGCGTTGCTCTCGGCGGTACCCGTCCCCGACCGGCGTCGTCAGCGCCGCCGGCAGCGGGTCATCATCAAGGGTGAGGTGGTCCCGCTATCAGGCCCACAGCCTGGCTGCCGCTTCAGACCGCGCTGCCCAGTCGGTCGCGACCGTGAGACCTGTGCCAACGTCGAACCTCCCCTCCGGGAAGTCAGTCCAGGTCATTGGGTCGCCTGCCACTTCGCTGGAGAGTTGAGAAATACGACTGTAATCGCGTGAGGAAGCTGCCGGCGGAGCCGGTCTTTCCGGTAGCACAGTTGACCAGAGTGCCGTGTACATTGTGACACGCGGACAAAGTATGAGACAGGATCGGTGGGTAAACAACAATGGCGTTTGTTGACGTAGCAAGGGTGACGTCGCTCCTCGAAAAATACCAGCTCGACGGGCTGTTGGTGGTGGAGCCCGAGAATTTTGCGTATTTCAGCGGTGTCTCCGCAAGCCCGGTGTCGATCTGGCGCCGGGCCGGGCCGGCAGCGATTGTGGTGACGGCAAACGCTGAGCTGACGTTCATCGTTCCTGACGTTCGCGAAGCAGCCGTGCGCCGTGCACACCCTGACGCCACGATCCTGAGCCATCCTATCTGGATCGAGCAGATAGCGGTGGACCCGCTCGCCGGCGGCACGGGAACAGAGATGATCGCGCGGTCAACCGCAAATCGGCAACTCACCCGGCCCGCTACCTACGATCCCGATCGGGTCCATGCGTTGCTCCACACCGCTCTTGGTGAAGCCGGGCTCCTCGGCAAACGTCTTGGCGTCGAGCTTGAATTCGCGCCCACGCTGGACGTGGATCGACTGCGCGGCGAGCTCGCGGATACCACGTTGGTCAATAGCTCGCCGCTGATCCGTGAGCTGCGGCTCTTCAAGACGCCAGGCGAGATCGATCTGCATCGGCGTGGGGTGCACATAACCGAAGCAGGCTTTATGCAGGCGCTCGAGGGAATAAACTGCCGGACGCGGGCTCTGGACGTGCGCACGAAGTACTGCGAGGCCGCGAACCGATTCGCTCGCGAACACCAGCTCATCGGCTTCGAGTCTGCCGAAACGATGGTCAACATTGGACCCTCCACCTGGGGAACTGGTGACCCTTTGCGAGCGGTGGCCGAGGGAGATCTCATCCAATTTGACGGCGGCGTCGTGTTGCACGGAGCCCGTACCGACATCGGCCGGACGTTTAGCTACGGTCGCGCCACAGCGGCGCAGCAGCGCATCTACAACGCCTTGCACGCGGGATTCGTGGCGGG
>JAQBPC010000706.1 GCA_028287725.1 Chloroflexota bacterium
CGCGAGTCCCACGCCCTCCCCACCTGCCGTGAGGCCGTGTATGAGGCAGGGGAGCCGCTGTTGACCAGCGCGCAGCGGGCCGGCCAGGCGAGAGGTGACACGACTATCGACGACGTGATGCGACTCGTGATCGGCATTACCGCGGTGGCGTTCCAGGACGCCGAGCAAAGGGAGCGTGTCCTCAAGATGGCCCTCGACGGGATTCGCCGCCGCTAAATCTCGTTCCGATGAGCGTATGCCTTTTGGACACGGCGCGATCAGCGGCCCTCTAGGTTCTATGGCCTGCCTGCGTCCGTAAATTTCAGGCATCGGAACCCCCGTCTGCACGTATTCGGATGTCACGTCCGTCGTCACATCGTACCCATGTCCCGCTCAGGCATGTTCTCCCTCGCCCTTACCGTCTGCGGTACTAACCTCCCGGGCCTCCGCGACTGCCTTGTCCAGCGAGAGCGCGGCCCCCTCCTTCCGCGCCGCATCAAAGGCGTCAACCCCTAATGCCGCGCGCGATGCCGCCGCTGCGCGCTCTGCGAAGGACTTCAAATACGATGGGAACGCGGCGCCGCTCGCTGACCGCAGGGCCTGGGCGGCGCCAAGCAGGAGTGCGCCGTGCCGTGGTTGCTTCCTCGCAGCTGCGATCTCAGCGAGTCCGACCAACACAATGGCGGCCCCGTCCGCGCGCCCGATGTCGCGCCACAGGTCGAGGCTCTCGGTCAGCAGTCGCTCGGCCTGTAACTCGTCGCCCTGTTCCAGCCATGCTCGCCCCGCGTCACCAAGGAATTGTGCAAGAAAGAGGGAACGGCCGGTCGCGCGCATAAGCGGCGTGCCCTCTGCGAAGCGAGCTACGGCCGTCGCGTGGTCGCCACGGACCGTGGCGACGACCCCCAGCGCGTCGTACGCCAGTGCCCGACCCAAAATGTCCCCGGCCTGAGTGAAGAGTGTCAGGCACTCCTCGGCAAGTTTCTGTGCCGCGGCAACGTCACCGTCCATTGCCGTCACGCCGACCAGATAATACAGCGCGTAAGCTTCCTCCCATATCTGCCCCGCCGAATGCAGCGCGTTGCGGCCTTCCTCGAGTAACGGACGCGCTGCCTTAATGTCGCCTTGGCTCGTGCGAACCAGGCCGAGCAGCGAATGGGCATATGGCAGCTGGGACCCATCCCCGCGTGCCGTCGCAGTGGCGAGGGCGGCCTCAGCCCAACGATCGGCGGCGGCGAGGTCGCCCTGTGCCCACGCCAGCAGCCCCGCACTGTACTGGGCGGCACCGCGTGTCATCGATCGATCGTCCGGCTCGCTGCGCGCCAGCAGTGTCTCCAGCCACTCGCGCCCTTCCTGAATCTGCCCGCGATACAGCCAATACCAGGCCAGGGCGCCGGCCAATGCACTGGCCAGGCGCGGCCCGGTGTAGCCACGTTCGGCGCCTCCGCTACCGGTCGACCTCCCCGCGGCACGCTCCGCGAGTGCTTCCGCTGTGACGCTCGGGACGGGGGCGGATGGCGGAGGCGCGGTAGCTCCCATGTCGTCGGCCGCGCCCCAGGTGAGCGCGGCACGAAGGTTTGCGTCCTCGCTGTGCAAACGTTCGATCCACCACCCGCGATCCGGCCGCACATAGTGCGGCGCGGCCGCTTCGGCCAGGCTCAGGAAGTAAGCGGCATGTCGCCGGCGCAAGGCCGCGACTTCACCTGCGGCTGCCGCCTGATCCACTGCGAACTCGCGGATGGTCTCCAACATGGCGAATCGAGGGTCGCCTGCCACACCTTCCGCCCGGTAGACCAGACTCTGGTCGACAAGGGAGGCCAGACCCTCCAATGCGATGGTTTCGCGGTCGGCAACGCCGGATGATGACTGCTCGGAATCGTCGCCAAAGCACACCGCCTCAACTGCTTCGAGCGTGAAGCCGCCAACAAAGACACTGACTCCACGGAACAACCCTTTCTCACGTTCGTCGAGGAGTTCGTAGCTCCAGGCGATAGTGTCGCGTAGCGTGCGTTGCCTTGCCGGCAGGTCTCGTTGGCCGTGCGTCAGAAGAGGCAGGCGCTGTCCCAGATGCGCAAGCAGCGCTTGAGGCGACAGCATGGCCAGGCGCGCCGCGGCCAGCTCCAGGGCCAGCGGCAGCCCATCGAGCCGGCGGCAGATCTCCGCAACCGCCGCCGCGTTCTCGTCAGTGAGTTCAAAGGTGGGCTGCAGCTCGCGCGTCCGCTCGACGAATAGTGCGACCGAAGGGATGCGCGCCAGGGCCTTCAGCGATTGCGGTGCCCCGGGAACCGGCAGGGTAAGCGGCGGAATAGGGACGACGCGCTCATCGTGCACGCGCAGCGGCTCCCTGCTAGTAGTAAGGATCTTGAGCCGAGGGGCCGCCTCCAGCGCCCGTGTCGCAAGGGGCGCGGCGGAGATGAGCTGCTCGACATTGTCCAACAGCAGCAGCATCTGGCGCGCGCGGAGATACTCCAGCAGGGCTTCGCCTAGCGGCTGGCCGGCGGTCTCGGGGATGCGGAGAGCCTGGGCGATCGTCGCACGCAACCGTGACGGATCGGTGAGCGTGTCCAGGGGAACGAAGGCGACGCCGTCGGCGAACCGCGGCGCGAGGTCGGCGGCGACCTGCACGGCAAGGCGTGTCTTTCCGACGCCACCCGGCCCGGTCACCGTCACGAGACCGACATCCTCACGCAACAACAGTTCACTCGTCGTATCAACTTCCCGCGCCCTGCCGAACAGCACGCCCCGTTGCACGGGCAGCTGGGCGGAACGCTCCGGGGTCCGCGTCTGGGGCGCGCCAGCGAAGCGCTCCGTCAGCAGCAGCGCCAGGTCGTCGGCGACGAGACCGCGCAGCTCGAGTGGCGTTGCGAAGTGCCGATATGAGGAGGCGTCCGGCTCGCGGAGGTGGTCGATCATTGCCTGCAAGCGGGGCTCCCGCTGTGGAGCGGGCATCTTGACGTAGATCAGCCGGGGTCTATTTTCGGATAGTCGGTACTCGTCTTCGAGACCTGACACGTCCATGCCGGGAGCGACCTGGCCGTAGCGCTGCCAGTAGATCCCGAGGAAAATGTCGCTCTGGGCGAGGTATGCGCGATAAAGGTCGCGCGGAGGATGGGCGCGGGCGCCGGCCTCGAATAGGACCGGCGTCAGCCGGAGTTGCTCGACGGCTTCCTTGGCTGTGGCGCGCTCGGCGGCCAACTCCCCCATAGTCGAGCTGATGAACACGCGCAAGCGTTGGTCTGGTGTGCGAATCGCGCCTGAGTATGCACACATAGTTCGCGGTGACCTCTTCAGGTCATGATAGGCTTCGATCTGCTTACTGAGCCATCAGTCCGTGTAGGTTTCCTTTGAAAATGGCTGCGTACACGTTATCAACGTGCTTACCAGTGCCTTATTTGCGTCTGGTCGGCTCGTTCTTGATGCCCATAGCCGCGCGCTTCACGGTTTCGGCTTGCTGGCCACGGGAGCAGTTGCGCTATCCGGCGCCAAGATCACGAGCAGCAGCGCGACAGCAACAGTGACGCATGGGATGAAGGGCGTGCTAACCCACATAGCGGTCACGAGCGCGGCCAGCGTATAGCTGACTATCAGGGCCACGAGGAACGGTGAGCTCGTATGCCCTGGCTCGTCGATTGTCTGCCTAGCTAGAGAGTGTGCAAGCCGCATTCCCAGCAGCACTAGAACCGCGGTCAGCGCCACAGAGACGATATTGCGGAGGTTGAACGATGCAACAAGCGCGCCCTGCAGGCCCATGCCGAATGCGGCGATGCCTAACAAGACGACCTGTGTGTTTGGATGGGTGGCAATGTCCCCCGTAAGTTGCCACAGGATGGCAAAGGCGAGCAGGAGGAGGCCTTCTACCGTGAGAAGGCGCGCGAGGGACATCCGATACTCTCGTGGCGTACGCTTATGTGATCCCCATATCAGGTAGAGTGAGCCCAGCGTGAGGGCGATGAGAAAGACCGCAACCGCCAGGGCGGCTCTTACGAGGAGCGCGTTATTTCCTTGCGATATCGAGATGCCGACAAATAGAATGTTCCCCGTCATAAACGAAGAGAATACCCGGTCGAGGTTCAGATAGCTCAGCGCGTCTGTCCATCCGGCGGCGAGCGTCAAAAGCAGCACCAGTCGCGTGATGAGCGAGCGTTGGGAAGAAGTACCGGCTAGCGCCTTCAGGTTTACTTCCTCCTCGGGGCGTCTCGCCGCATCAACGCGCGAAGGACTAGACCTCGGGAAGGCGTGTGTGCGTGAAATGCGCCAGACTGCCATGTTCACTGCTCCTGTTCCCGCCGTTGGATCTATGCGTGCAGTCCTAGATGCTTGCCTCGACCATCCGTCATGCACTCACCTCGGCCTTCCGCGTCGGTAGCTGTAGGCAGGGATACTCACGTACGGTGACCGCCTGCGATGTTCTTGATGCAGGGAAGTCGCTCCCGGCATTGAGCCTGCGCGCAGGCGGCCTCCGCTCCGATCGCTGCTCCTAGACGATAATGGGCTTGTCCTTGCGCAGGGCAGCCATCGTTTGCTGGTCCAAGTTCAGATGGGATTGCACCAACCCCGGGGGTGTCAAGGCCATCCATTGGTTCAGCGAGATGTCTGCAAAATGGTTGCTGCGGAACATCTCCAGGAAGACTAGCGGCTCGTCGCCGGTGTTCTGGACGTAATGGCCCATCGCGAACGGGACGTAGCCCACATCGCCGCCCTGATAGTCAAATGTCCGCGACTTCCCGCTCGATGCGAACACGCTCATGCGACCGCTCCCACCGATGTAATACTGCCACTCATCTGTGTTGGGGTGCCAGTGCATCTCGCGCAGTCCGCCCGGCTCTACTTCCACCAGTGCAGCGGCGATTGTACTCGCTGCAGGGAAGTTGTTTGAGTCCGTGATGCGCACCTGGCCACCCGCCACCTTTGTCGGCGTCTGGGCCAGCATACGGTGCGTGAAGGTCTGAGGCACGACACCAGCCGGCGACTGAACGGCGTCGGTGGTAAGTGGGCCGGGTACGGGCTCGTCAAATATGTACCTGTCGTGCTCGCCGTCCATCGGGATGTTGGCGAAAGCGGCCTGGGGGACGCCGAAGTTTTGGGCAAGTATCTCGGGCGGCGTATGCTTGAACCAATCGGTAATAAGGAAGGTCTCATTCTCCGAGAAGCTGCCATTGTCGAACACCAGCAGGAACTCGCAGCCCTCCGCCAGCCCCTGGATGGAGTGAGGGATTCCCGCGGGAAAGTTCCATAGATCGCCCACCCCGACGTCGTCGATGAAGTTTCGTCCTGCCTGGTCGACGGCGGTGAGGCGGGCGCGTCCGGCGAGCATGTAGGCCCATTCGGCTTCCTTGTGCCAGTGCAGCTCGCGGATTCCGCCAGGCTTCAGGCGCATGTTCACCCCGGCAATCTCCGTCGCGACAGGCAGCTCGCGCTCCGTCACTTCGCGTGCCCAGCCGCCCGAGAGCAGGCGATTGCGCGCGGCCGAGAACGAGAACTTGAGGTTAGGAATGGTGCCTGCGTCGGTGTAGGGCGGGGCAAGTAGGTCGGGGTTCTCGCGCTCCAATGGGACATTGCGCGCTGCGAGGATTGTCGCGCCGTCATTGCCCCGGATCGGCTGCGGCAGATCGGTGTCGACGGTCGCGTTTGAGGGTTTATTTGTCGTTGCCATAAACGTCTCTTCTCGATCAGTCGGTATAAGTTTCAATGACTCTCAACTGGTTTCTGAGTCTCTGGCCATACCCCCACGAGCTCGGCCCGGTACCGGGCGAAGCCGATGCGCAGATCCAGGCCGTGGAGCTCGCGAACGCGCTCCGTGATCCATTGATCGAACGGCTGCTGTGAGCGCGCGAAACGCTCTTCGGCGTCGGTAAGGGCCCCGCTCAATTCGACCTGGACCACGACGAGGTCGCCGGGACGAGCTGGAGCCAGCCAGAGCGCCAGCTTTCGGATCCCCCACCGCCTGCATGCCGCGTCGAAGTCTGCGCAACGGGACTCTTGCAGCTCCTGGATGACGCGGCGCCATGCCTCGGATTGGCCCGGGCGGAGCGGTAACATTAATGTCACCGGCGCTCCGTCCGCGCCCGATTGCGACGCGCCCGGATCAAGCATTGCGTACCTCCCTTCCTGTACAGTTCACCAGCTCCCAAGATAGGCTGGGGCCGCGCGCGCAACGTTACCATGAGCGTTACCAGGGGCCCAGACGCCGTCCGTATGTTCCGCACGTTGAGCGGTCATATCGGCAGCGAGGTGCTTGGGCGAGTGCTGCACCGTAATGTGGGCCGCGCCGCCGACAGACCATGCCACGTTTCATACGAAATCTCTATGGAAAGTGGGCATGTGCGCCAGAACTCATTCATGGAGGCGCAGGCCGGTAACACCGGTAACCGCCGCCCATGCCATCAGTACCAGGCCGGCGCACCACATGGACATTGTGCGCCGGCCAGCGAGGTCGCGTCTTGACGCCAGCCCTTATTTGATTTGCAACGACGGTGCCTTGGCCGTGGCGGAAACGATGAAGTTATCCCACATGCCGGCCTGGATGTGTCCGGGTACCA
>JAQBPC010000013.1 GCA_028287725.1 Chloroflexota bacterium
CCGGCCGAATGCTCAGAATGCAGGTCGGAATCGATTCACCGGGTGTGGTGCCGCCGCCGATGGTGGATTGCCCGTCCTGCAGCGCCACTTTGCAACCACGCACGCCCTGTAGGGCGTCCATCCAGGAGGCGGCACGCTCTCTCACAGATTCCAGCGGTGCGGCGATCATCTGCCAGACCGGTATCTTCTCCGTCGCCTCATTGCGCAGGTAGTGCAGCAGCGTGGCATGGAGCCCCGCAAGCGTGATTTTGTCGACCCTGACCGCCCGCATCAACGGGTGCCTGCGAATGCGGGCGATGAAATCCGCGCCCCCTACGACGATCCCGCTCTGTGGGCCTCCAAGCAGCTTATCACCGGAGAAACACACCAGATCGGCTCCGGCCGCTATGCTATCTTGTACCCGCGGCTCCGTGGAAATGCCATACGGGGAAAGGTCCAGAAGACACCCTGAGCCGATATCGTCGAGAACTGGAATGCCTTGACGATGCCCTAACGCCGTGAGATCCGCTACCGACACTGTTTCAGTGAAGCCCGTCATGCGGAAGTTACTGGGATGCACGTGAAGTAGCGCGGCCGTTTTTGGCGTTATGGCCTCCGCATAGTCGCTGAGCCGCGTTCGATTCGTGGTACCAACTTCGACCAGTTTGGCTCCGCTCATTGCGAGGATTGTGGGGATGCGGAACCCGCCGCCGATCTCGACTGCCTGGCCCCGCGAGACAATGACCTCACGCCCGCGCGCGATGGCAGCGAGGACGACGAGCACGGCCGCCGCATTATTGTTTGCAATAATTCCGTCTTCGGCGCCTGTGAGCTGGCTAAGTAGCGGTGCGAGCAGTGCATTTCGCGATCCGCGCACGCCGCGATCAACGTCGTATTCCAGAGCACTGTAACCCGCGGCAACCTGGCCAATGGCGGTGATGGCATCCTGACTCAGCGGCGCACGGCCAAGGTTGGTGTGCACGATGACGCCGGTCGCGTTAATGACAGATTCTGGGCTTAAGGTGAAGCGGCGCTGGACCTCAGTTGCAACGGAGCGCGCTACAATAGGCGCCGTCGCGTCCACGCCTGGAAGTGCGCGGTGCCTGAGATCGTCCAATCGCTCTCGTACCAGCGACACGACGGCCCCACGGCCATACGCGTCGATTGCAACGGACATAAGCGGCTCGCGTAGTATCGCCTCAACCGACGGCAACGCACGCCTCCAGTCCACGCCGACATCCTGGTTGCCGGAGGCATTATGCGGTCGCATCGGTGGACCACTCATCGACGTTATAACCCAGCGTGCCTGGCTGCGCTCGCCCGCAGCCTACTTAATTACAAACGAGAGGGCGATCATGACGATGAACAGCGAGCCGGCAAGCACGAACGTACGGATGAGGTCGCTTCGAAGGTAGCTGTAGTCGATTGCCGGAAGCCGCGAGGTTAGCACGGCAGTACCTCGGCCGCTGGTTCGCAGCCGATCACCCAGGCCACCGGTATTGCTCTGGTGCTGGATCACGCTTTCCTCGGCGAGCGGCAAATACTCGCGTGACGAGATTTCGCGCTTCCGCTGCTCGCGGCGCGCGTGCGCGGCGGCATACCGCGAAGACATATCAGATCTTTTTGTCACAGTGCGTTTTCCTTGCTCTTACGCATCACAGTGAGGACGCAGTGCCCAAGAGGCGCCGGTCAATTGGTCGAATGAACATAATCATCCATCTCATATAGTACCCCCGGCTCGGGTGCGCTGCAAAATTGCTTACCACAACCCTGAACCGTCTCGGATCGCGGTTACGCGTGCGCGATCCCGACACATATCAGCCGCTCGCTGTCGTCGTCGAACGGCGATGATTCATAGTCGCCATAGAGATTTCGCACGCTAAATCCGGCGCGATTGAGCAACAATTCTAGTTCGTATCGATAGACTAGACGTAAATAGACATCGGTCACCGAACGGCGCAACTGGCCGCTACTGGAGACTGCCTCATCAAAAAATAGGCTTGTCTGAGTAAGCTGCCTCGCCGTGGCTACCAGTGTGGTGGACCACAGTGTGACGGTAGTGTCAGGGCTAAGGGGCGCGGGACGCGTAAATCGATGCTGGACCACACCCATAGGGGTATCGCGCAGGACCGCGTGCGGATTCGCCAGATCCAGCAGCACCAGACCGGCTGGACGCAGATGACGACGAATGCATTCAAGGCATGCGAGCTGGTCGGCCGTCGTCAGCATGTGCATGAAGGTATTCAGTCCAATGACGACGAGATCAAAGGTCCTGTGCAAGTCGAAATGGCGCATATCCCCTTCGACAAGCGTGACGCGGTCGGCGTAGAGGGCCAGTCGTTCACGCGCTACTTTAAGCATCTCGGCGCCGCGGTCCAGACCTACGACCGTCGCGCCTGCATCGAGCAGGGGTACGAGGAGCCGTCCAGTTCCGCAGCCAAGCTCGAGGACCTGTGGCTCGTCGCCTAGCAGGCCGGTAAACTCCTCTAAGAAACGCATATCTTCGGTGTGGTCGGCGTGCATGATGTCATAGAGGTCGGGTCTCATAACATAGAGATCACTGGATTCCCGGCTCATTGGCTTCCTCGTCGTGCATCTATCACGGCATGTACTGCGCCGTCCGTGTGCAACTATACCAGTAGTGGCCCTGACGGCACGCGACGCTAAGTAACTTAAACTTGCGAGACCGCAACTCCATACCGTAGCCTTAATACATTGCCGTGGATAATCTCGCCCGGCTGCTGCGCCAGGAGGCTCGCGTGCTGTACGATTTCCATTGCCACACCTATCTTAGTGACGGCGAGCTATCCCCCGTCGAGCTGATTCGGACCGCAAGCATAAACGGCTATACGGCCATGGCGATCACGGACCATGCAGGAATGGGCTTCCTCGAGGACCGTTTTCGCGAGCTTCGGCGCGATATCCAGATTGCCACCAAATACTGGCCAATTGAAGTATTCATGGGTGTGGAGCTAACACACTTACCACCCGAGGCTATTACCGAAGCCGCCAGGTCGGCAAAGTCGGCCGGCGCGCATCTCGTCGTAGTGCACGGTGAGACGATGGTCGAGCCGGTTCCCGCCGGGACAAACCTCGCGGCGCTGCGCTGTGCGGATGTCGATGTGCTCGGTCACCCTGGGCTGCTCACCGCTGAAGAAGCCGCGATCGCGGCTGGACGCACCGTGTTCATTGAGATTTCGGCCCGTCGTGGGCATTCTTTAAGTAACGGCCTGGTGACACGCGAATGCCTTAAAGCAGGCGCGCGATTGATCGTCGATTCAGACGGGCATAGGCCGGACGATCTGTTAACCGAGGACAAGGCGCGGCGTGTAGCACTGGGAGCAGGTGTGCCGGAGTCGCAGCTACAAGCTGTGCTGATAGAGAACCCGCAACTCCTGCTATCTAGGATTCGCTCATGAGCAGTTCGGCAACTGGCGGCACATTTATCAGCGCGCTGCACAACGCTCGAATCACAAACCAGAGTAGTCTCTGTATAGGTCTGGATCCGGAGCCGGCTAACATGCCTGCCCACCTGAGCAACAGTGCGGGGTTGCTGACGTTTTGCCTCGCGATAATTGAGAGCACCGCAGACCTGGCATGTGCGTTTAAGCCTAACCTTGCCTTTTTCGAGCGATGGGGCGCCGACGGCTGGCGAGTACTCGAGCAAGTGGTGGCGGCTGTGCCGTCGAACATACCCGTGATCGCCGACGCAAAGCGCGGCGACATCGGGAATACGAGCCGCGCATATGCCGACGCTCTGTATGGCGGCCTCGGCGCGGCGGCGGTGACGGCCAGCCCCTATCTTGGTAGAGACGCCATTGCTCCGCTGCTCGAATATCCGGCGGCCTTCGCCTTTCTGCTGTGCCGGACGTCAAATCCCGGCGCCGCTGAGATCCAGGACTTGCTCGTGGATGGCGAGCCGCTGTTCGCGAGGGTAATTCGGTTGTTCAAGCCAGATTTGGAGGCAGCGCGAGCCGGGCTGGTGATCGGCGCGAAGGCCAGTGTTGCCTTCAATTGGGCTGCCCGCCTAGCGCCCCAAGCAACTATCCTGGTACCGGGCATCGGCGCTCAAGGTGGCACAATAGAGGAATTAGCAGCAGTGGTGTCGCCAAGTCAGGCACGTTCGGTGGTGGTAAGCGTCAGCCGGTCGATTATCCACGCCTCGAGTGGGCAGGATTATGCTGTAGCGGCGCGCCGGAAGGCGGCGGCATTACGGGAGCAACTGCAAGAGGCACTGAACGCGGCTATGGAGCGCAATGGCGATGCAAGCACCGGTTGATTTCCGCATCGGCGATTTACTTCGATTGCGAAAGCCACACCCCTGCGGTGGCTTCGAGTGGCGCGTGTATCGCCTCGGGGCCGATATTGGTGTCAAATGTACGACCTGCAATCGCCACGTCATGATCGAACGCCGCGTTCTCGAACGCCGCGTGAAAAAGACCCTGGAACGCGGAAATGAGACGCCAATTCCGGGCGAAGGGATCAATCCGCCAGGCATCTCATGAGCGCCTCGCCTCGCCGGATACTCCTCGTACTTCTCATGCCCATTGGCGATACGCTGTTCGCCACGCCGACGATTCGCGCACTACGCAAAACGTACCCTGCCGCACGAATCGTGGCCCTGGCATATCCAACAAACGCGGGAATACTTGAGTCAAATCCGGATATCGACCGCCTGTTGCTCCATCCCACAGCTAAAACCTGGCAGGGCTGGCGCCACTATGCCGGATTTCTATGGCGGCTCAATCGTATGCAATTTGATCTCGCGGTCCACTTCGGACCCGCACAATGGTGGTTCGCACAGCTCATTCGGCCGCGCACTCGGCGGAGGCTGCAGTTCCCGCTGTGGCAGTGGTTCGTTCCGCTCGGCCCGCGACCGTGGAAAACTCGCCACGCCATGACAAGTTACGCAACACTGCTTATGCCGAGTGAGCTTGAGAACCTGGCTGAGGCCCCTGTCTTGACCTCTACACAGGAGGATCGTGATGCCGTTTCACGAACCTTGGGCAACAGTGCTCGAGGCAATATAGTCGCGATACATCCAGGCGGTGAGGGATTCCGCGGCATGAAACGGTGGCCAGCCGCGCGATATATTGGGTTGGCACGGGCGCTCAATGAATTACACAGAGCCCGCATACTCGTGTTGGGTGGCCCCGAAGAGGCGGAACTTGGTCGGGCGATCGCGGCGGCAGTTCCGGGCGCTCACTCACTTGCCGGCGAGCTGAATCTGGGTCAGACCGTCGCCGTACTCGAGCGGTGTGCGCTGTTTGTAGGGAACGATAGTGCCCCTATGCACATGGCAGCGGCGGTTGGGATTCCTACCATAGGCATCTTTGGGCCAACGAGCGTGGCGAACTTCAGACCTCGCGGTCGCCGGGTCGAAGTTGTCCACGCCGGGCTCGCGTGCAGCCCCTGCTTTCATTTCGTGGGCAGCCACCCGGTCTGGTCTGGATCACGCTGCCGCGTGCCGTCGTGCCTGCACGCCGTGTCCACCCGTCGAGTACTTGATGCCGCAGCCCGCTACCTACGGTAGGATACGCGTCGGCCTGGCCGTTGCAGCCGATGCCGGCGGTCTGAGAGCAGGAACCTTCCTTACAGTCAGGCACCCCGGGGAAGCTGTGAGAACGCATCCCCATGTTCGGCTGGGTGGGCAATGTAGTACGGAGGAGTTAA
>JAQBPC010000024.1 GCA_028287725.1 Chloroflexota bacterium
AACCTGGCGACATCGCGGCGATTGCGGCATCCGGTCAAATGCACGGAGCCACGCTGCTCGATGTACATGGGGACGTTGTGCGCCCATGCATCTTGTGGAATGACCAGAGAAGCGCACCGCAATGTGACGAAATCACCCGCCTGGTCGGCACGCCACGTTTGCTTGAGCTCACCGGCAATGTACCCTTGGCAGGGTTTACCGCGCCAAAGCTCCTTTGGGTGCGAGAGCACGAGCCAGAGAGATGGGCGCGGACCGCCCATGTGCTATTGCCGCGTGATTATCTCAATTGGAGGCTGACCGGCGCCCTGGCAAGTGAGCCGTCGGACGCGGCAGGCACGTTGCTCTTCGACGTCCACGCACGACGATGGTCGACCGACATGCTCGCAGTCCTCGAGCTAGATCCGGGGCTCATGCCTGAGGTGCTTCCGTCGGCGGGAATCGTGGGAAGGATCAGCCAACGGGCATCGAAGGATACCGGGCTGCTCGAGGGAACGCCGGTAATGAGCGGCGGGGCGGACAATGCCTGCGCGGCAGCAGGTTCCGGCGTATTACAGCCCGGCCAGGTGCTCTGTAGCGTCGGCACGTCCGGCACCGTCGTCGCCCCGGTCGGCTTAACCGTCGGTAACCCTGGACACAACGTGCACCTATTCTGCCACGTTTCACCTCGTACAAATTATCTTATGGGTGTTGTTTTATCCGCTGGAGGGGCCCTTCGTTGGTTCCGTGATACGTGCTGCCCGGACCTAGTACTTGCTGCCCGGAGCGCTGGAACGGACGACTATACGGCGATCATGACGGAGGCCGCTACTGCCCCGATCGGCGCCGAGGGACTGATTTTCCTTCCGTACCTTACAGGCGAGAGGACACCACACGGGACCGCGGCGGCACGCGGCGTGTTTTTCGGCTTGAGTCCACGCCATACACGCGGGCATATGGCGCGAGCCGTCATCGAAGGCGTGAGCTTTGCCCTGGGACAGTCGCTCGACTTGCTAAGGAGCGCCGGAGTAGAGCACAATACAGTGCGCCTTACGGGCGGCGGAGCGAAAAGCCCGTTTTGGCAACAGATACTCGCCGACGTCTTCAACTGTCCGGTCGCAATTCAACCGGCGGATGAAGGGCCGGCATATGGCGCCGGGCTGCTGGCTGCCGTTGGAGCGGGTTCCTTCGTTTCTATTGAGGAGGCCGGCGAGCGCATTCAACCAAGTGGAGAAATTGCACCGCGCGATAGTGCCGTCGCTATTTACGGGAAAACTGCTGAAGTCTTCGCCAATCTATATTCGGCACTTGAGCCAATGTTCAATGCGCGGCTTGCACTTGAGCAATAAAGCCATAAAGTTTTCAGGTAATTGCACTACAGTTCGGAAGCACAGCAGGGGCGCAAAAGGGACTATTTGGCGGCAAAAACCACCTTTGAGGCGGCTAGAAACCCCGAAATACGCGGCGCAGATCCAAAATTGCATTCAACTATTGCGAATTGCTATCGAATAAGGTATACTACGGCCCGGTTAAGGACCGCATCCTCGTGATGCAATCCGGTTCGCCTTTTCGGTTCCGTCGAGACGCTAGCACCTCGATGAATCCCGCATCCAGCGGCTAAGGGCTCACCGGGCAGCTCGTTCGACGTGCAACCTTACCACTGGTTTCTCAAAGTTCAAGGGATTCAGAGGCCTTCATGTACCAGGACAAAACCCTCGTCTGTCGTGACTGCGGTCAGGAGTTCATTTTCAGCGCCGGAGAGCAGGAGTTCTTCGCTTCTAAGGGGCTGCAGAATGAGCCTGGTCGTTGCACAAGTTGCCGGACCGCGCGGCGTTCATCGGGTGGAATGGGCGGTGGCGCACGCTCTGGCGGTAATCGCGAGATGACGACGGTGACCTGCTCGTCTTGCGGGCAACCGGCGCAGGTGCCGTTCGTGCCGCGGAACGATAAGCCGGTCTACTGCAGCGACTGCTTCTCGAAGCAGCGTTCCTACAGCGGTAGCTACCGGTAAACAACGCTCTCATTGCTAGCCAAAACCCCCCGGGGCAATTGCCCCGGGGGGTTTTGTGTTGTCGCGCTATGTGTGCCGATTAGACCTCGGTAATGACCGGCAGCACCATTGGCCGTAAACCGATTTGCTGGTGCACGTAGGTGCCGATACTCTCCTTGATCAGATCGCCGAGAAGCCGGTACTCCACTTCACCACGTCGTAACCGCTGAAGCGCGCGCATCACACGCTCTTGCGCCCCGGTCAGCAGGGCCTCGCTTTCGGCAGGGAGCCCACGCGCGATAATCTCTGGTGTGGCGACCGGTCGCCCTGTGTTGCGCTCCACCACGACGGAAGCAATGAGCAGGCCGTCCGCGGCGAGCGCCCGCCGGTCGCGGAGCACGACATTGTTCACGGTGCCGACGGTCAGGCCGTCGACAAGCACCGAACCGTGCGGCACCGAACCATGGATACGAGAGCGCTGAACGCCCAGGTCAAGAATGTCACCCAGGCTCGGCATCAGCACATTCTCTTCTGGGATGCCCTGCTCAACTGCCAGACGCTTATAATGCACCATCATGCGATATTCGCCATGGAATGGCGCCGCATAGCGCGGGCGCACAATCTGCAGCAGCTCGCGGTGGTCTTCGCGCGCCGCGTGGCCGGAAACATGGATGTTTGGCGTGACGCTGGGATACAGCACCTCGGCGCCGGCGCGGAACAAGTTGTCGATTGTCCGCCCCACCGATTCCTCGTTGCCGGGAACCGGCGTCGCGGCCATCACCACGGTATCGCCGGGAGTGATGCGAATTTGGCGATGCTCGCCAACAGCTATGCGCGAGAGCGCCGCGGCCGGCTCTCCCTGACTTCCGGTCGTGATCAATACCAACTGCTCGGGCTTCCAGCGACGCATATCGTCGGCCCGTATCACGCTGCCATCAGGGACGTCGATGTAACCAAGCTCCTCGGCAACGCTCAGGTTTCGCTCCATAGAGCGCCCCACAAGCACGGAGACGCGACCCAGGCGGTGCGCAGAGTTGATGAGATTTGCCACGCGATCGATATTTGATGCGAAAGTCGTGACGATGACCCGCCCCGGCGCCTTGCGAACAATTTCCTCGAGCGCCGCGGTGACTACCGATTCCGGTCCTGTCCGCCCGGGCGATTCGATGCGCACGCAGTCGGCGAGCAATGCCGTAACACCCTCGTCGCCAAGCTGCCGCAAGCGTGCCAAGCTCTGCTCGGGCATCCCGGCAAATTTCCAGTCGCCGGTATACACCACGGGTCCGACGGGAGAATGAATCACCACGCAGTACGCGTCGGGAATGCTATGCCCGACCTGGATGAACTCGATTTGAAGGCCGCCGAGCTTGAGCTGCTTCCGCGGGTCGACCGATCGTAGCTCTACGAGGTGCCGCGCGTTCCGCTCGGTCAGTCGAGCCTCGGCAAGTCCAAGTGCCAGTGGTGACCCGTACACGGGGATAGGCTTTGTGCTCCCCAACGAGATAACGACGTGCGCCAATGCGCCGATGTGATCTTCATGGCCGTGGGTTATGACAATACCGCGAAGCTGATCGAGATGCTCCCGAATATATCTTGTGTCGGGAATGATCAGATCGATACCCAGCATCTCCCCTTCGGGGAATTTTACGCCGGCATCGATCAGCACGAGGTCGCGCCCGTATTGTAAAAGTGTGCAGTTCTTCCCCACCTCGCCGACGCCACCCAATGGGATGACACGAAGGGACGTATTTGCCGGCGCCTGAGTCTGCCGGGTGGCTTCCACGGCCTGGCGAGGTGCCTCCTCCCGCTTGACCGACGGCCGCTCCGTAGTTGGCGACACCTCCGAACGGCGCGAACCGAAACGGTGACCCATTCTTTAAATTCCTTACACGCGTAGATCTAGCGAAATTTCCTGTTTGCTTCTTCTTACCGGAGTGTACACCAACACCGGCCTCATTGCCCGAACCGCCTGCCTGTGCCATGTCAACGGCCTTATTGGTGTGGCCCAAAAGCCGGCTACGGGAGGAGGCCTTACCAAAGCTCGTTGTGATATGATGCGGATTGCATTTGGAGCTACCGGCGAAAGGAACATAGTGTAGGTGGGCAAGAAGAGCCGCGCCAAAAAGGCATCCACACCAGTGGAGCGCCCCGCAGGCGAGAGCGATGGACTTATAGAATTTATTCGCCAACTGATCCGCGATCGGCAGTTCGATGAGGCGATGCGCGCCGCGGTTACGCTCGTCGAGAGCGATCCGCTAAATCCGCTTGCGCATGCCATTTTGGGTTCGATGCTTGCCCAAATGGATCGCCCTCAAGATGCAGTTCGACACTACGAGATGGCTATTCGCCTTGGCATGAAGAATGACGCCGAGGTCTATCGAAGCCTCGCGGTGACCGCAAGCCTTTCGCGGTTGCCGATTAACGCGTTGAACGCCGCGCGACTTGGCAGCAAGCTACAGACCACACCGGAGCAGCGTGAGCTCTTCGATTCGGTGATTGCCGGCAGCGAGACGTACTTGCGCCAGCTTATTGGTCAGCGAGATATCGCCATGCAGGTCGCGGAGCGCACCATGCTGCTCATCGAAGGCTGTACGCGGGCCCTGCAGGCAAACGAGCCGGATCGGGCGCGACAACGAGCGTTGAGCGCAACGCAGGAAGCGCCGAACTGGCCAATCACCTGGAATAACCTGGCAATGCTCCTGTTTGGACTCAACGAGATACCCGAGGCGATTGCCGCCAGCGAGCAGGGCCTGAGTGCCGTTGGTGAAGATGATCCCACAATCCTGACAACGCTCGTCCGTCTCTACCAGGTAACTGGACAGCATGAAGCGGCCAAAGCTGCCCTGAAGCGGTTGACGGCCATGCCCAATCCGGATGTGGCGGCGAGCGAGGAGATTGCCAAGGGCTACGCCATATTGGAAGACGACGAGCAGGTCTACGACGTGTTGTCGGGCTTTACGGGCGAGGATAACACGCTACACCCCGTTGGCCGATATCTTCTGGGCGTCGCCGCGGCCAATATCGGGAAGCGCGACGAGGCACGTGCCGCGTGGCGCAACCTGGCGCGGGAGGGTCTCACCCAGGTTCGGTCTTTCACGGAAATGCTGGCTCGCAACGAAGAGCCGCCGACCCCAGGCGCGCGCTTCCCATACTTTGCAGCGGCGGAGGTCGTACCGGGAGCCGTGCTCGAGGAAGTGCTCACCGCTGCGCAAACGGATCCGGATTCGGCGGGGGTGGAAGAGGCGGCCGAACGATTCCCCTTCCTCCCGTTTGCGCTCACCGAGAACTTCTACGCCCCGATCATCGATCCGCGTTTAGCTATTGAATTATTGCTGCGACTCGCAAACCCGGAACTTACAGCCGCGATTGGTCGGTTTGCCTCGAGTCGGTCACTCGGCGACTATGATCGCTTATATGCGCACCTTGCGCTGCGGGGCGCCGATCTGGAGGATGCCACCGCCACCTCGTCGGTGTGGTTAAACGGCCGCCGCAGAGATCTCACGCTGCCAAAATTGCATCTTCACCCACAGAGCGCGCCGAAGTACGGCGAGGAGATCGCCGCGCTGATGGCTCGGGGGGCCGAGGCGCAGCAGCAAGACGACGCAGCGGGTGCTGCTGACGCCTATCGGCAAGTTCTCGAGGCCGATCCATCGATCCAGGAGGCGCAGCACAATTTGGGAACAGCGTTGTTGCTCACCGGGATCATGGAGGAGGGCGAGGCACATCTGCGCACGTCACTCGAGATGGACCCCGAGTACATTCTGGCACGCTGCAACCTTGCGTCTCTCGAGTTGAGCCGCGGAAATCTTGCCGGAGCCCACAGTTTTCTGGATCCGGTGGATTCTAAGGTAGAATTCA
>JAQBPC010000062.1 GCA_028287725.1 Chloroflexota bacterium
ATCGAGCATACGCACGTTGATGGGAGCATGCGGCATCAGCCCGCGCACCTTCGATGTGGCGCAGGCCACGGCGACGACGCCGCTTTGCGAGGCTGCATCGCCTGCTGTAAGAAAGGTCACCTGCTGCCTTGCGTTGCACTGAGTTGGTGCGGCAATGACCTCATGCGATTGTTGTGGCGCACAAAGCGCCAATAGCCCAAGGACCGCGACTATACGTCGCGCCGAACGGGCAAACATGCTGGTTCCCAACAGACACTACTTGGACAGAAAAAAGAAAAATGAGACCAATGACACTGATGAGCTCAGCGACATGAAAACGTCAGGTGGAAGGGCCCAGCTTCAAGCACGCCGGTGAAATCATATTGGCGCGCCTGTTTATATGCAAATAGCGATAACACCTCCAATAACGCTAGCATAACGCACATTGCTGACAGGTGAATTGTCCTGTAGGCACATGGTGCGAGTGACTCAGGCTAGCTCTTCATTGCACAATCCTATGGTCGAGCATCGGTGAGCCAAAAAATAAGATTCTTGAGGCTATTACCCCATAAGGCGTATTGTGGCCCCGTTTCATGTCACTTATGATACCGATGTCCCTGAATGTTACGCCGTTTTGGTCAGTTCGAACCGATTCGGCTCTCGATCCAGTTCAGATCCACAATGTCTATCACCGTGTCGCATCTCGATCTCCAAAAGGAGCATATGGAGCATGTAGAGGACGCGATTCTCACACCTCCGCGGGATCTCACCTGGTTGCTCGACACGACAAATCGGATGGTGGGTTGTCGAAACGTATTGGCGCTGCTTGACCTCGCGTACGACGCGATCAGGTATGGGCTGGGATACGATCGAGTCGGCTTCACTCTTGTCGATCCCAGCAATGGGTGGCTGTCGTGCCGCCTTGGTACAGATGCCGACGGCCGCAAGACCTTCCTCGATGATCGCATTATTGCACTAAGTGATGACAACTTTTACACGCGGTTGCTGCGCGACTCCCGCATGCAGGTCGGCGGACCCGGCTTCGTATATCTGGATGCCGCTGCACAGCGCCACACGTATGGCGTCCGTCCATTTCTTGACGGCGATCCCCGGCAAAATCTGTTGGTTGCGCTGCGCACCGTCGACCGTGTAGTCGGATACATATCCGTCGACAATCTCATATCGGGCCGGCCAATCGCCCGGACCGACGCCTCGCCATTGGTGGCCTTCGCAAACGCTCTAGCAGCGATGATGGACAATGTTGCGTTGCTCGAGAGCCGCGCACGCCGCATCACGGACCTCGACGCGAATCTGCAGCAACGTGTTGAGCACCTTACCTGGCTGCAGCAAGCGTCTACCCAGCTCGCAACCCTTCAGGACCTCGAACGTGTGTTGGACGCTATCTATTCGAGCGTTCGCTGGGGCCTTCACTACGATCGGGTCGGCGTGTGCATCAGGGGCGTGCGGGACGGACGTCCCGTGATGCTGGAGGTGCGAGGTACCGACGAGCATGGCACGCCAACGCCGGGCATTGAGGGTGTGATGGCGTTTGACGATCAGCTCCAGCTCCACTCGCCTGACCTCCATCACTTGCTGCAGGGACATGCCTTCTACTACGAAGCGGATCGCTGGTCGGTGACGCCGGAGGAGTATCGCGCGGAGCTGGAAGGCCAGATGCGCGAACAGCTTGCTGTCGCCTTGCGCCATGATGGCGAGCTAGTGGGCTATCTTTCCGTGGACAACCTGATCAGCGGCCGGCCGATTAGGCCGGATGATGCTCCGCCACTCATCGCATTCGCCGCGCAGGCTGCGATGGCCGTAAGCCGCGCGCAACTCTGGTCGGCCCACGAAGCGCAAAGTAGCCATCTGGCCCAGCGTGTCGCCGAGCTTGAGTGGCTGCGAGAGATGAGCCACCGGATTAACGATGCATGGTCGCTCGAGACCGTATTGGATGCCGTGTACGAGGGTATCCGCGAGGGCTTGCACTATGATCGGGTTGGGATCTGGTTGTGCGACAAGACCACCACTCACCTTGAAGAAGCTCGTAGCACCGGCCTCGATGGTGAGATGTTGCGTGAGCGCGGGCAGGTGCTCTCGCTTTCCGGGGATTCCACGATCGAGCAGGTCCCCGGTATCACGCCGCTTCTGCACGGTGAAACGGCACATATCCTGCTGGACGTAGAGGCCACGCCGCCTGACGCGCCTCGCTTGCTGCACGGGCCGGCAAGCCAAACGTTGCTGGTTGCGCTCCGCTCAAGCTCGACAGTCATCGGCATGGTAGCCGTGGATAATGCGACGAGTGGGAAGCACATCAGCGTGGAGAGAGCTGAGGTTCTGCTCGCGTTAGCCGGCCAGGTCGGCACCGCAATTCAGGGCATTCGCCACGCGGACGAAGAGCGCGCGGAACGGGCGCGCCTCTCGGTTCTGGTTGAGACGGCGCGCGCATTTAACTCAACCCTCGACAGCAATTCAATCCTTCGCGAGCTGGCCGCGCGCTTGGTTAACGCGCTTGGGGCTGCCAACGTCGTGTTCGTGTATACAAGCACATCCGACCGTACGTGTGTCCAGGTGGCTCAGCACACGGCGCCTGGCCGGTTGCCGATCCCGCCAGACGATCCGGAGAGTGTCTTCGATAAATATCCAACGGTCGAGAAGGCAGTCATGTCCGGTGATCCATTCCATGGGAGCATGAGCGATCCTGGCCTAGCAGGCAGCGAACGCGAGTTCCTGCAACGACATGATCTACTCTCGGAACTACTGATGCCGGTTTCCCTGCGTGGCGAGACCATCGGCATGCTGCAAGTCTACTGGGACCACATAGGGGGCATGTCTCCAGACGCAATCGCACTGTGCACCGCTATCGCCGAGCAAGTGGCGATGGCACTGGGGAACGCGCGGCTCTATGCCGATGCGTCCCACCGAGCGGAGATGGACGCGCTGACCGGGCTCTACAATCACAGCGCCTTTCTTGAGCGTGTAGACCGTGCCGTCGCCGATGCGGCTTCATTCTCATTGGTTTTGTTAGACGTCGACAATTTCAAGTTGTTTAATGACACGTTTGGCCACATTACAGGTAACAGCGTGCTGACCTCGATTACCTTCACCATTCAAGAAATGTGCAGAGATGGTGATGTTGGTGGTCGTTACGGCGGCGACGAGCTGGCCGTGTTGCTCGCAGGCGCGACACGGGCGGATGCCCAAGCCGTGGTGCGGCGACTCATCGACGCGGTCAAAGCGCGTCCACATGAGACGCTTGATGGCGCTCACATCCCGATCTCCGTTTCCGCCGGTATCGCGTGTTTTCCCGAAGATGGCCATACCCGGCAAGAGCTCATAGCCATGGCCGACGCGGCTATGTACGCGGCGAAGCGCCGATCGAGCTCCAGGGCCGG
>JAQBPC010000553.1 GCA_028287725.1 Chloroflexota bacterium
GCGAGCGATATCGGTTGCATCCATGCCGGTCACATCCCCCAGCGCAGCGCTGCCGTGTGCACAGGCGCGTCCCATAACGCGGTAAGCTCGTCATCCAGCTTCAACAGGGTAATCGAGCATCCGGCCATATCCAATGAGGTAACGTAGTTCCCCACCAGCGATCGCTCGATCGCGATGTCCTGTCGCTCGAGCATGCGCGCCAGGTCGTTAAAGACGACGTACAGCTCGATCAGCGGCGTGCCGCCCATGCCGTTCACAAAGGCAAGCACGCGATCGCCAGTCTGAAACGGCAGGTCCTCGAGGATCGGCCCGGTGAGCCGCTCGACGACCTGGGCGGCGGGCGCCAGCGGCTCGCGGTACCGCCCTGGCTCGCCATGGATTCCGATGCCGATCTCCATCTGGTCGTCCTGCAGGTCAAATGTTGGTTTCCCCACCGCGGGCACGGTACTCGAGGTGAGCGCCATACCCATGCTGCGGCCATCCGCATTGACGCGCCGGCAGATCGCCGCAACTTGCTCCAACGTGTCACCGCGCTCGGCGGCGGCGCCCGCGATCTTCTCAGCCAGCACGGTCAGACCCACGCCGCGCCGTCCGCTTGTATAGAGACTGTCGCGCACTGCCACATCGTCATTGATGAGCACGCTTTCGACGGTAATCCCCGCCGCCTGCGCCAGCTCGGCCGCCATCTCAAAGTTGAGCACGTCGCCGGTGTAGTTCTTCACGATGTGGAGCACCCCAGCACCCGCGTCGACGGCCGAGGTGGCGGCCAGGAACTGGTCGGGCACCGGTGCGGTGAACACTTCGCCGGCGCAAGCCGCGTCGAGCATGCCCACGCCGACGTAGCCCCCATGCAGCGGCTCATGCCCGCTGCCGCCTCCAGAGACGATCGCTACCTTACCCGGGCGCCTGGGTTCTCGCCTGAGGATCAGCTTGAGCGGCAGATCGGCCCGTAGCAGATCGGGATGGGCGGCAACCATGCCGGAGATGGCTTCCGGCACCAGGTCCTCAACGCGGTTGAGCAACTTCTTCACCAGCCCACTCCCTCATTCGTTCCTAACTATTCGCGGTCATCACTCCGAAAAGTTGTTCTCGAACAATGCTGCGATCGCCGCCAGGGCCTCGCGTGCGTCGGGTCCTTCGGCCCGCACCATCACGGCGGAGCCACGCGTAGCGCCGAGCGCGAGCAGCGAGAACAGGCTGCGCGCATCGGCGGCGCGGTCGCCCCTTGTCACCGTAATACGCGCGGTGAAGCGCGCCGCGGTCTTCACGAGCAGCGCCGCGGGCCGGGCATGCAGGCCTACCTCATTGCCCAACACGAACTCGGCCTCGACACGCTCGGGGGACTCGCTCACTAAATGTTCACCGCCAGTCTCATGCATCGGCTTTGCCTCTAGTCGTCCACTCTTGAAGGATCATCGTCTCATAAGACCTTGTCTGCCAGCCGCGCGGTATCCGCCGCGGCGGCCACCTCATCGAGCGAGGCGCCAATCGACGCGTGAACTGCCGCCGCTATCGCGCCCTCCACCAGCGGTGCACCGCTAATCCGCACTCGCGGGCGGCGCTCCAAAGGCATCTCGTCGATCACCAGGTCAGTTGTCATTACCGCGCTGCCGAGGTCCACCAGCACCAGCACACCATCGCCTGTATCCACGGAATCGATGGCCGTAAGGATGAGCGCCGCCGAGGTGCCCAGCCGCCCGTCATCGGTCCCGCCGGCCACGGCGATCGCAGCCTCCGGCCCCGCGACCTGGCGCACCATGTCCAGCAGCCCCTCGGCAAGTTGCTTGCTGTGCGAGACCAACACCAGCCCGACCATACGCCCTCCTTCTGCTTCATACATGCTACCGTGACCGCTCGCTGGCTAGCGCAATCGTCGTGCCGGCAGCTTTAAACAGTATGATTTCTGTCCTGGACAGGGCTACGGGTAGCATCGCGAGCGCATGGTGACGGCGACTCCTCGCGGCCTGAATGCAGGGAGTCGGGATATGGCAGCGCTCGCACAATATCGTTGCGCCGCTGGCACGTAACTCACCAGCCGCATTGCATGTGACCTGGCTGTCGCTCAGGTAGGCGATGTTTTCCCTGGAATGCGTGACAACCCCCTCTCACACTCCGTGAGAGGGGGTTGTCACGCAGCAGATGACGCTGCCGGCGCTGCAGATTGGATGCCGTTTAGCTCGGGTTGGCCACCGCACCCACGAACAGGAGGGTGCCCGTCACGTCGTCGCGGATGGCGCAGAAGAATGGCCGGTTCACCACCATGGTGAATGCATCTACCTGTATTGCCGTTACGCCAATGCCCACCGACGTCACCGCTGCCGCCAGCGTGCCGCTTTCATCTACCTTCATGATTGCCCGGTGCTTCACGTCGGTGATATAAGCCCGCTGGTCCTGAATCATGGCGGTGAACGTCGCGTTATTCCGATCAAACGCCAGGCCCATGCCGAGGGCGCTCAGCGATTGCTTGAGGCTCGACTGGAAATCGACCGAGAAGCGTGGCATTTGGATACTGCCGTGCCGCTGTTTGAGGCCGGCGACCAGCGTCGTCCAGCTCTTGGCATTCAGCCCACCAAGCAAGGACTGCAGGTTGCTCGTCTCAGCGGGCAGCACGACATACATGCTGATTTTGCCCGAGGCATACGGGAGGCGAATCGCTTCGAAGCTATCGGACTTCATGTAACTGAAGTTGCCGCTCTGGGACATCATTGGTAGAGTCTTCTGCTGCCCCGATCCGGTCTTGAAGGCTCCTGGGCGCGTGGACCTTGCTTCAAATTGCGAGGTCCATGCAGCTTTGAAATAGAGCGTGTTGATTAAGTACATGACCGTCGTGGGGTCGATAGACTTGACGATCGACGGAATGAGTCCATGCGTTTGCTGCTTGACCCAAGCGTTAATCGTGGCCGGCGCCTGGGGATCCTTGAAATCCAGTGACTGTAGCCCGGCTCCGTAGTACG
The DNA here is from genome assembly GCA_028287725.1 of Chloroflexota bacterium. Taxonomy (GTDB): domain Bacteria; phylum Chloroflexota; class UBA5177; order JANWHV01; family JANWHV01; genus JANWHV01. Next base: position 2,955 of record JAQBPC010000553.1, read on the forward strand.
TTTGCAGCGCCGAGCTAAAGGCGGGCAGCACGGGAAGGCCGTGCCGTACCCATAGCGAGTCCGCGATGCTGAGCTTCACCTTGGGGTCGCGGCCGCGTAGATTGGTGAGGACGCCAAGCGTTGCGTGGTTGACGTCGGCCGGTTTGAGCGTCTTGAGGCCAAGGGCCGTCGCCATGGCTTGCAGTGTTGGTCCCGTGGCGCCGTTATAGGCCATGGCCAGCGCTGTCGAAATGCTTAAGGGCGAGAAGAACAGGTTCTGACTGGCGCCGCCATTTCGCGTGAGCGCGGCGTTGAGCCTGAAGCCGAAATCGAGGTTTGCCGCGAGCAGCGCGTCCGAAGCGCCCTGGCTCGGCCGGGACGCCGCGGCTTCAACGCTTGTCCCGAACGCCTTGGCCGGCCAGCCGCCCTGTAGTGCCAAGCCCGCGCTCAGGCCACCCGCAGCGAGCAAGCCGTTGCGGATAACCGTGCCCCGGCTATATCGTGTTGCCGGACGTTGTACAAGATCAGACACGTCATATCTCCAATTATATATTACAGTTCCATGAGTGGGCGCCGCGCGAAGCTCCTACTGACAGTAACGCAGGTAGCCTGGAAAACGTCACGACGAGGCGGGCAAATCGGCTTCAAAGAGGCTATCAAGGGCGATGTGGCGCGCGAGGGCGATGCCCCCGTCTCGATCCGTCGCATGCTATCCTCGCCTTTGCATGATCACATCAATCGTACTCTGCAATACCGAAAGGCGATGTACCCATGTCTACCGTCACCGTGGCGCTCCTGCAGATGCTCGCTCACGGCTTGGACATCAACCAGAATATGGAAAAAGGCGATCGCTTCTGCCGCCAGGCAGCGGCAGCCGGCGCCGACATTGCACTCTTCCCAGAGATGTGGAGCATCGGCTACTTACCATACAGTGAGGAAGCGGGGGAGTTCTACGACATGTACCGCTCGCCGGAGCTTTGGGCCGATCGGCGCGAGCGCGAGCAACCGATCCGCGCGGAAGATCGCGAGCGATGGCGGGCGCACGCCATAGGCGCGGACAGCCAGTTTGTCGAGCATTTCCGTGCGCTGGCGCGCGAGCTTGGGCTTGCAATCGCCATAACCTATCTCGAACGGTGGGATGGCGCACCGCGCAACACGATGTCGCTGATCGATCGCCATGGCGAGATCGTGCTCACCTACGCCAAGGTACATACCTGTGACTTCGACGTTCCGGAGGGCGAATGCACACCCGGTGACGAGTTTTTTGTCTGCGATTTGGACACCGCGGCGGGCTCCGTAAAGGTCGGCGCCATGATTTGCTACGACCGCGAGTTCCCCGAGAGTGCTCGTGTGCTGATGCTCAAGGGGGCGGAGCTGATTCTCACCCCTAACGCGTGCGAGCTCGAGGCCAATCGCATATGCCAGTTCCGTGTCCGTGCCTATGAGAACATGGTTGGCGTGGCGATGGCCAACTACGCGGCGCCGCAGCAGAACGGGCACTCGGTTGCCTTTCACCCCATGGCCTTTGGGAAGGATGGCCGCTCGCGCGACACGCTGGTGGTCGAAGCCGGCGAGCAGGAGGGCGTGTTCCTTGCGCCGTTCGACCTCGAGGCAATTCGAGATTGGCGCATGCATGAAACGTGGGGCAACGCCTTCAGGCGGCCACATCGGTATGGCGTATTAACCTCTCATGATGTCGCGGCCCCCTTCGTTCGCGTCGACGTCGAAGGTACGCCATACGACCGCGCGAGCAGGTAACGTCGGTGGGCTCCGCCGGCCGGGATGTTTCCATGCTGCCAGGTAGACGTGTGCAGGTCGCGCTGACTGGCCTGCGCCGCGCTACCCGCATAGGGGGGAATTACTGGATTATCTGCTCCATGGCGCGCAGGAACGCAGTCACGTGCTTCGGCGCCCCGACCGTGGCTCTGACCGTGCCGGGGAGGACAGCTGTGCGGTCTGACACGAGTATCCCGCGTGTCTCTAGCTCC
>JAQBPC010000095.1 GCA_028287725.1 Chloroflexota bacterium
GCTAACCGGGTTACTGTACATCCAATACCGGCATGACCATATGGGGTCGAACTTCTTGTTGAACCGATAGAGCGACAACAGAGGGAGGTGTCGTGCCCCCTCGAACAGCGCCGCCCGCGCGGCACGAATGGCCGGGCTCTCGCCTTCCGGGCACTCTTTGTCGGAAAGCGCGGCAAAGTTTAGGCTCAGTGCCGTGCACCCTGCGTCGCGGAAGTGCTCGGCCGCGCGGATGATCAGGGCCTCCATCAGGCCGTTCGGGGCGTCGACGACCCGGCGCATGTGATCCAGCGAGAGACCACGGGAGACGGGCACGGGAGCTAGCGTGAGAAAACCTAGCAGTCGGTCGGGCACTCCGTCGTCACCTGGAGCAGCCGCGAGCACAAGCTGATGCTCGCGGTCGAATGGGTCAGGGATTGGCCCGCTGGTCATGGAGAATCCCTGTTCCTTGCCGCCATGTGCGTCAAGCCAGGCCTGAGACACGGTTTCACACTGGGTAGTGAGCGCCGGGTCCAGATCAGCCATGGTGCCGATGTGGATCTGGATTTCTTGCGAGGCAATTGAGCGAGCGGCGCGGCGAACGCGCTTGGCCAGTCGCTCAACATCGAACGTCGGTAGATCTATAACCGCCTCTTCGCCGATTTTCAGCGCCCGCATTCCCGCTGCACGATATGCGTGCATCGCGCTCGTCGAAGCGCCGACCACGCACATCTTAAGTCCATTTGCGGCAAAGACGTCGAGCGCATAGCGAATAAGCGGCCGCATTGCCAAGGGTGATGCCACCGGGTCTCCGCCGAGCAACGCGACATCGCCACGAACGACATACGAGACAAAGCCCTGGCCATCCGGCGCGAACAGATAGGAGCGGTCCTTCCGCAGATGGAAATAGCAGAGGGCGTCTGTTCCATAGCGCCGCGTCAGCGCACGTGCACGCTCGCGTTCATCCTGCGTCGCGGGGGCCGTACGGATCAGCGGTCGCAACAGTCGGACGACCGCATACACCACACCTGTCGCAGCGAGCGCGTGGAGCGAGTGGTGAAACCATACTCCTTCACTCCCCACATACTCAACCGTAGGTGAGTCGGTCCAGAGCCCGAGAAACGCCGCGACCGGGAACGACACCGCCCGATGAGCATTGCCTACCGTCATCAGCACACGGACATGGTGGCCGAGCAGTACTGCGCCGGCTTCCGAGTACAAAACGCTGAGACCGGCGAACCAGGCCGTGCGTCCGACCGCGGCGCGCCAGGATATGGGCAGGCCGCCAACGACGAAGTCCTTTCTGGCGTTCCAGAGCAGCCAGGCCACGAATAGGCAGATTGTCGCCTCTTCGAAGTCGATGCCCTTAAGTAGATTGAGTACGGCGGAGCCGACGAGCGCTGCCAGCGCCATCCACAGGGCTCGACGGTTGCGGCGCGCGAGAGCCTGCGCCAACATCAACGCGCATAGCCCGGCAAGTACCGTTGCAGTCTGGCTAAACCTGACCGTTTGTACGCCGATTAACTCCTGAAGAAGTTGGATCCGAGGGCGTAATTCGGGAGTTAGAGCAGAGCCGATATCGAGCAATCCAACCAGCGCTAGTAGTGCCGCCAATACCCTTGGAGTTGCTCGCGGCCGGTCACCACCCTCACATAGCATGCTTGCTCCGTCGCATTCGCCTCTATTTTGTCTTCGATGACGCTTGGGAATTCATCTCCCGTTCATATTCTAGCCTGGCTTTTAGCTGCTGGCCAGCGCGGCCATTCCGCGCGGTTCGATCTAGTCCGCTTTCCTATAGGCCGTCTATCGTTTGGCTGAGGCGTCTTTCGGCCATGGCTTTAGAGTGAGAAATGTGACGCATCGGGACAGGGTACCCGATGTGTGGCGCAGCGATTACCTGGCGGTGGACGCCATAAGAAAGGGACCAGCGTATTATGGCCATCAATCAAACAACGCAGCAAGACCCTCGCGGGCAAGGAAAGTCGCCTCCCATGGAGGAACGCCCACAGCAGACTCCGGGCATTGAGCAGGAAATGCAAATCCGCCCGGATTATGGCCTTGAGAGCTATCGAGGCTACGGCCGGTTGAAAGACAAAGCCGCGATCATCACCGGAGGCGACAGCGGCATCGGAAGGGCCGTAGCCCTGGCCTTTGCCCGTGAAGGCGCCGACGTACTGATCGCCTACTTGAACGAAGAGCAGGATGCGGAAGAAACGGTGAAGGTCGTGCGCGACGCCGGCCGTGAGGGCATTGGCGTGCCGGGCGACGTCGGGCAGGAGCAGCACTGCAAGGCGCTCGTGGATCGAGCAATGCGCGAGTTCGGGCACCTCGACATTCTTGTGAACAACGCCGCGTTTCAAATGTCGCACAAGGGCATTGAGGACCTGCCGTCCGAAGAGTGGGACTATACATTCCGAACGAATATCTATGCCATGTACTACCTCTGTCGGGCAGCCATCCCCGTGATGCGCCAGGGCAGCGCGATCGTCAACACCGCGTCAATTCAGGCCTACCAGCCAAGCCCCAGCTTGCTCGCATATGCGACGACGAAGGGAGCAATCGTGACGTTTACGAAGGCTCTGGCACAGGATGCGATCAAAAAGGGTATCCGAGTCAACGCGGTGGCGCCTGGCCCCGTATGGACCCCGCTTATCGCCTCAACCATGCCTCCTGAGCATATCAAGGAATTCGGGAAGACCTCGCCGATAGGGCGTCCCGCGCAACCCGTCGAGCTGGCGCCGTCATACGTGTTCCTCGCATCAAACGAGTCCAGCTACATCACGGGCGAAGTTGTCGGCGTTACCGGAGGTAAACCACTGGACTAATGCCTAACCAAGGGAGTATGGACCTATGCAATCAACGCACACACAGGATCTTACCGCGGCCAGCTGGGCCGATCTGAGCGAGCATCTGCGTTCTGGTAACGTGTACGCCCTCAAATGGAGTCGTGAGGGACGAATGCAGGCGATCGCCGGACCGTATGGCACGGCGAAGGACGCGCTAACACTCCAGTTCAAGCCGGATTGGCGCACCGGGCCCGACCTTGATTGGGCGGTCAATGAACACTGGCGACAGATCACCATCCTGGAGGAGCCCGAGGAAAATGAGCGCGCCTACGCCGAGCTGAACAGCAAAACGCCGCACTGATGCGGTATGCTGGACGCTACCCATGATGTTGCTTTGCGGCCAGGGGCGCGGAGAGCGCCCCGCACGGCAATGCCCTCGATAGACGTTGGCGGGGCTACTTCGCGAGGTAATGGTGTTCCGGGGAAGGGGACTTAGCGGCTCGTGAGGTCACATATTCTCCCGGATGCCAGGGCGGCAGGCCTTGCGGCAGCGAAAAAGGCCGTGGAGTTGCTCCGCACAGAGCTTGCCGCTCACGCTAACGTGCGCATCGTGGCCGCCACGGGCGCCTCGCAATTCACCTTCCTCGAGGCACTTACCGCAGAACCGGATCTCGATTGGTCGCGGGTCACGATGTTTCATTTAGATGAATACATCGGCCTTGGCTCGGACCATCCGGCCAGCTTTCGACGATACCTCCAAGAGCGTCTCGTGTCGCGCGTGACACTGGGAGAAGCGAACCTGATCGACGGGGAGTCTGACCCGGTCGCGGAATGCAGGCGGCTCAATACCTTGATTTCCGCGGCTCCTATCGACCTGCTGTTCTGCGGCATTGGCGAGAATGGACATCTAGCCTTCAATGACCCGCCTGCCGACTTCGAAACCGAGGAGCCCTATATCATCGTCAAGCTGGACGAAGCCTGCCGCCGCCAGCAACTTGGCGAGGGTTGGTTCCCAACGTTTGCGGACGTACCGGTTCGGGCGATCTCCATGTCCATCCGTCAGATCATGTGTGCGAGGCAGATCATCTGCATCGCCCCGGACCAACGAAAAGCCGTCCCCGTCAAGGACTGCTTCGAAGGCGAGATCTCGCCCATGCATCCTGCATCGATCCTGCGCCGACATCCCAGTGTCGACCTGTACCTGGATATCGCCAGCGCCTCGCTGCT
>JAQBPC010000107.1 GCA_028287725.1 Chloroflexota bacterium
CGTCTTCTATGGTGTCCGGCTCCTCGTTCGTCGCCGCCGCCAGCGTATCGAGTCCTACCGGGCCCCCGCCGAATTTCTGCACGAGAGTTTGGAGCAAGCGGCGATCCGTTGCATCCAGCCCGAGTTGATCGACTTCCAACATGCTCAAGGCCTGCATCGCAACTTCCTTCGTGGCGACACCGTCGGCACGAATTTGCGCATAGTCTCGGACGCGCTTGAGCAAACGATTCGCCACGCGCGGCGTCCCACGGCTCCGGCGCGCGATCTCCGCGGCGCCGCCGTCATCAATGCGTATCTTCAAGATGACGGCTGACCGCCGTACAATTTCCTCGAGCGCCGCGTGGTCGTAGAACTCGAGGTGGCAATGTACCCCGAAGCGATCGCGCAGCGGGCTGCTCAGCAGGCCCAGCCGAGTTGTAGCGCCGACCAGCGTGAAGTGCTTGAGGCCCAGCCGCATCGTGCGCGCGCTGGGGCCCTTCCCAATGATGAAGTCAACCGCGAAGTCCTCCATCGCTGGGTAGAGAGTCTCTTCAATCACCCTGTTCAGGCGATGAATCTCGTCGACGAAGAGAATGTCTCCCTCGTCAAGATTAGTGAGGATTGCGACGACATCGCCCGGCCGCTCAAAGGCAGGGCCGGACGTGATCCGTTTGTTTACGCCCATCTCGGTGGCCATGATGCCGGCAAGTGTCGTTTTCCCGAGACCGGGCGGACCATACAGCAAGATATGGTCGAGCGGCTCCTTCCGCGCTTGCGCGGCTTCGATCAGGAGATGTAGGTTCGCCTTCACTTTGTCCTGGCCGATATATTCCGACAAGCGGTTCGGCCGAAGGCTCAATTCGGCGGCAGCCTCTTCAGGTTGCTGGTAGGGCGTTAGCAGGCGGTCTTGTTCCATATTCATAATCTAGTGTTTTGAGGCAGGGTACTGCACTACCAGCCTGCGGCCGATACATCTGGTCGTATCGTCATGCGACGATTAAGGTCGCGACCGCAGATAGCGAAAGCCAACGTAGACAATGGCAATCAGCGCCGCGGCCGGCAGCACGAAGTGGATAAGCGACGCGACAATCCAGCTCAAGATCATATATAGCGCGAAAATGGCAACGACTGCTGTAACCGCGCCGACGATAATCCGATTCTGCAAGGTGCTTGGCAGCACGCTGCGGAGTAACTCATGAGCGGCAGGTAGCGACTGTTTCGTCCCTGGAGAATTGTTCCACGGTTGCGATCGCGACACGGTAGTGAGCTGCTTCGACGGCCCGTGATGTATGGTGCTGGGCGCGGCAGCTTGAGCCGGGAGCGGTGCGCCACATTCGTGGCAGTATCGCTGATCTGGCTTCTGTATTTCAGTTCCGCAACGTGGACAATCCATGCTCATGCTCCACCCGTGGTCAAGCTACACCCGGGTTTACTCCTGCTGGAACCCCTGCACCAGCAACTCGTAGCTACTTTCAAGCGACTGCGGCATCACCCTGGTATCGGCAATGACAGGCATGAAATTCGTATCTCCAACCCACCGGGGCACAACATGCATATGGGCATGATCGGCAACCCCGGCGCCTGCCGGTACGCCTTGATTGATGCCAATGTTAAAACCGGTGGGCCTGAGTGCCTGGCGCAACACGGACAACGCCTTCTGTGTGAGAGTCATCATCTCAGTTACGATCTCGACCTGAAGATCCTCGATGCCCGGGACATGTTGATATGGGACGACCATAAGATGCCCATTGTTATACGGGAAAACGTTCAGAATTACAAAGCAGTACGTTCCCCGATAAAGGATGAAGTTCTCAGCGTCCTGATCTTGGCTCGGCTTCAAACAGAAGATGCAGCCCTCCGGCTTCTCTGATGTTACGTAGCCAATGCGCCATGGTGCCCAAAGCGTATCCATTGTTTATGGATCATACCACGGGTGCTCCATCCCGGAACGGCGACACTACGACATCATGCCATTGCGCCACCCTAATTCCTCTGCTAGGATGATGCCTGACCGGAGGAAACAGATGAGCTCAGACATCGTGACCATCCCGCTCTTGATCGTCGACGACCATCCAGTTGTGCGACACGGTCTCCAGGCAATCTTACAAACGGATGCTACATTGCGTGTCGTGGGTGAGGCCGAGGACGGACTTGACGCCCTGGAAAAGGTGGCTGAGCTGCAACCACGCGTCGTACTTATGGACGTGCACATGCCCCGAATGGACGGGCTTGCTGCCACGCGAAAGATTAAGGAACGCTTTCCGCGTGTCGCCGTGGTTATCCTCACGCTCTACAACAACGAACAATATGTCGTGGAGGCGGTGAAGGCCGGTGCTGCCGGGTACTTACTTAAGACGTCAAGCCGCGATGAGATTAGCAACACCATTCATGAGGTTAACTCCGGCGGCATGTTGATACGAAGCTCGACATTGCACAAGGCCCTGGCAGGCACGCTTGAGTCGGATACACCGATCCCGATATCTGCAGGCCCGGTCTGGCAGGCGCGCGCCGATGTTGAGCGGTTGAGCCCACGTGAGCTGGATGTACTTCGACTTGTCGTCGAAGGAAAGACCAACAAGGACATTGGCTCGACGCTGTATATCACCGAAGATACGGCGAAGAAACACGTACAAAACATCATCGGCAAGATGCAAGTATCGGATCGCACGCAGGCCGCCGTGAAGGCACTGCGCATCGGCATGCTGAAATAGCAGCAGCTTCACCGATACCACCATTTGCCGGGGAACGGTCACGAAGGTCCAAATCGTTCCCGTGGCAGGCCCGCTACACAACCCCCCAGCAACATTTACCGGCCCGAGCTCAGGCCGATCAGTTTTCGCCGCCGCAATCGACTTCAGCCCACAAACCCTGGTAGTGGTGCTTCAGCAGTCTGCTGGGCAACAGCCGGTTGTGCAGCTGTTCGGGCGTCTCGGTGTATGCATGCAGGTAGTTGTCCGTGAGGCCATGCCAGACGCCGTCCGCCGCGCGCTCCCAAAGGACGTCCTGCGTGGTGCCGACGAACCGATGGTGGAACGCGGTCCTCCCAGATTCGGCAATCGCGCGAATGCGCTCACTTCTGGCGGTCTTCAGCTGCTCAGGTATCTGGTCAGACATGCGTGCGGCCGGGGTGCCTGGTCGCGCTGAATATCGGAATACGTGCATACCCGCGAAGTCGAGCCGTTCCACGAATGCAGTCGTCTCCGCGAACCGGTCCTCATTTTCGCCCGGAAAGCCGACAAGCAGATCCGTGGTAACCGCGAGCTCCACGATCGCGGCACGTGCCGCCTCTACAAGGCGTTCGTAGCGCTCGAGGTCATAATGCCGGCGCATCGCGGTGAGTATCGCGTCGCTGCCGCTCTGGAGCGGTAGGTGCAGATGGCGGCACACACGCCGATCGTTCCAGAGGCTGAACCACTCCGGGCGAAGGTCCTGCGGCTCAATACTACTAATCCGGATGCGAAGGCTCGTGGTCTCGACAAGCAGTCGCTCGATCAGCGTTGCCAGGGTTGGGG
>JAQBPC010000118.1 GCA_028287725.1 Chloroflexota bacterium
GCGGCCCGTCACCGTTGCGGTTGCCGGCAGCAGACCGAGCATTGCCATGCCAAGCGTCGTCTTGCCGCAGCCGGACTCGCCTACCAGTCCTAGAATATCTCCCGGATGAACGCTTAGTGATACACCACGCAGAATCGGACCTCGACCATAGCTGGCTGTGAGCTCCTCGATTTCCACCAGCGCCGTCATCGGCCGTTTGCCCGTAGCCGCGGGTCAAGCAGCAGGTTCAGTCCATCCCCTATCAGATTGAAGCTGAGCACCAGCAACATTATCGCCACGCCGGGCGCAATCATGGCCCAGGGCGCGTTGCTCAGATAATCGCGCCCGTCTGAGAGCATCAAACCCAAAGACGGCGTTGGCGGACGAACGCCCAGCCCGACAAAACTCAGCGCCGCTTCCAACAAGATGGCGACGCCCATCAGCAGCGAAGCCTGTACTATTACCGGGCCCAGACTGTTTGGCAATACATGGCCCAGAAGTACCTGCCTATGTGAGGCACCACGAGCAAGTGCCGCCTCCACATACGGCTCTCGCCGCACTACCAGGGTGGCTGCCCGCATTACGCGCGCAATGATCGGCACATACACTATGCCGATCGCGAGCAGCACCACGCCTGTGCCGGTGCCGAGAACCGCCGCTACCACGATGGCCAGGAGAATGGCCGGGAACGCCATCAACACGTCGAGCGGCCGCATGATCAAACTGTCTATGCGGCCTCCAGCATAACCCGCGATCAGACCAAGTGGGATACCGACCGCCAACGCAATCAGGATCGAGCCCACCGCGACCGTCAGAGAGATGCGATAGCCGTCGGCCACTCGCACAAATACGTCACGCCCAAGACTATCCGCGCCGAAGAGATGATGCCAGCTCGGTGAGGCGAGCGAATCGTCGGTAACTATCTGTTCCGGCCCGTATGGCCAGACAAATGGGACTATCAACGCCACAGCCACGATCACCAGCAGAATACCCGCTCCGGTGACCAACTGCGCATTGGTAGATTCCAGCATGCCACGGCGGCGCAGCAGCCTGGCGAAGGAGAGTGGGCGTACAAGCGTAACCATACTATTCGCTCGCGGTGCGTAGTCTTGGATTGAGCACAATGTACATGAGATCGGCAACCAAGTTGGTGACTACGAAGGAAATACCCAGCACCAATACTGCAGCTTGTACGATTGGATAGTTGCGTGAGAGCGTAGCGTTGAGCAGCAAGTTACCTATTCCCGGCAGGGCAAAGACCTGCTCTACTACGATCGTGCCACCAACGAGATAGCCCGCTTGCATCCCGATTACCGTCACTATCGGTATCGCCGCATTGCGCAGCACATGCCGCACAATCACCGACCCCTCCCGGATACCTCTGGCGCGCGTGGAGCGAATGAAATCCTGTTCGAGCACGGTGAGCATCGCGGCACGAGTGATGCGCACCAATACCGCCGCTAGACCAACGGCGAGCGAGAGCGAGGGCAAGAATACGTCCTTGAGATTCTGAAGTGGGTCCTGTGTAAACGGCACAAAGCCGGATGACGGGAACCACTGGAAACTGAGTGAGAACAACAGGATCAGCGTGATGCCGATCCAGAAATCAGGCATCGAAATGCCCACAAGACCCAAGCCCTGGGTGACCTTGTCCACCACGTGACCCTGCCGGACAGCGGCAAGAGCACCCAGGGGTATGGCGATGATGATCGACATCAGCATCGCGACTATGACGAGTTCTAACGTGACCGGCAGGTCCTGTACGAGTAACTGTGCGATAGGCTGGTCGCTTCGGTAGTCCACACAAAAATCGCCGCGCACAAGCCCACCAATCCAGGCAAGGTATTGCACATAAATCGGATCATCCAGGTGAAAAGTCCGATGCATCTGTGCAATCAGTTCCGGTGTGGCGTTAAGCCCAAGCACAGCCCGCGCAGGATCTCCTGGTACCAGGCGCAGGATTACGAACACGACCAAGGACATGCCGAAGAGAATCGGTATCGCGATGAGCAGCCGCCGGACTAGCGCTTGAGCCACATATCTTCCAGGCGGATCTCAAGGGATGGTAATGGCGCCGATCCGTGGACATGCGGGGACGTCCAGTAGCGCTGAACCTGATTTGTGAGGAAGATTACAGGCGCCTCGTCGGCCACGGCCCTCACCACTTCCGGATACGCCGCATGTCGTTTCTTAAGGTCGGTAGTATACACGAACGCCTCAAGCGCAGCATTGATGCGCTTGCTCGAGATGCCGGGGAAGTTCCACCCCGACGGCGAGTAGGTGAGCGGAAAATAGAGGTGCGCTGGATCAAGCGTGGCGCTCCAGTAGGTCGAAGTAAGGTCGTATTTGTGCGAGCCAAATTGCTCAAAATACTGGGCCGGCGCATAGTTCTGGATGTTCATCGTAATCCCGGCCTTGGCAAGCTGCGATTTGAGAATCTCTCCAGTGCGTTCCTGGGACACAACGTTCGGCTGGCCAAGATAGGTAATGTGAAGGTTCTCCTTACCCGCTTGCTTGAGCAATGCCTTGGCCCGCTCGGGATCCGGTGCGCCCTTATATGGGTCTATGCCCGTATACCACGGACTAGGCGGAGAGACCGCTTCGGTCGCCGTGACCGAGGTGCCGAACCAGAGAAGCTTTGCGAACTGCGCACGATCGATGCACCAGGCAATCGCCTGCCGTACCCGCTTGTCATTGAATGGGGGTCGAGAGCAGTTCAATATGATGAAATAGGGAAAGTACGGCTTGCCGGGCGATGAGACGATCTGGCTTGATGACAGAAGTGAATTAGACTGCTGTGCCGGTACCTGCTGGATCCAGTCAATCTGGCCGGTCTGCAGCCCGGTCAGGCGAACAGTGTCGTCGCCAATCGCCCGAAAGGTGACCTGGTCGAGGTACGGCTTGTTCGGCTTGAAATATTTGTTCCAGCGTGCCAGCGTAACATGGTCGTTTTGCACCCACTGCTTCATGTAATAGGGTCCGGTGCCTACTGGATGTAGCTTAGGATCGCCGCTCTTCACAGCTTTTTGGTTCATGATCTCGCTGAACGCCGCAAGCGAGGCCTCAAACGGGCCAAATGGGTGAGATAAATGGAAGCGCACGCGGTACTTGCTCAGCACTTCGGTACGCTTCCACGCTGCAAAGAATACGCCGTCGGCGTGCATGGGCAGCCGGTCAAACGTGAACTTGACGTCATTCGCCGTCATCGGCTCGCCATTATGAAAGACTGCGTTGTCCACAAGGTCAAGTGTCCAGGTCTTCATGTCATCCTGGGCCCATTTAGTCGCCAGGTTTGGCACAAACTTGAAGTCATTTGTGACGTTGATCAGCTTCGAGAAGATATTGTCATAGACCTCGATCGACGAATACAGCTCGCCGTCCGCCGCGTCCATGTTTACCGGCTGGTCAACGATGGCGACGGTAATCGCCCCGCCCTTCACCGGCTGCGTACTGCCGGCCGCGTGGGCAATCTCGCGCGGTCCGATCTCTAGCGCAGTTCCCAGCCCCCCGGCCGCGACTGCAGCACCGACTGCACCTGTGCGACGAAGAAACGTGCGGCGATCAATTCCTCGTATGGACATCGGGCGGCCCCCCTCACTCCTGCAATCTTCATTCGACGGGTCATACGCATGGATACGGACATGCCAAGTACAGCTGCACTGCCTGGAGACGCGTCTTTAGGTAGCCGGGCGCGCACTACTTTTCGAAAATTCTCGCTTGCGTGATCAGCCTAGGCGGCACTGCCACCGGCTCTCGCACCAGCAGTCACGGCATTTATGCCCTGCGGACTTTCCCATACACCCACCCCTTAAGGGCAAATGAGTGCCAGCGCTGCACCGCGCCGACCGCGAGAGTTGCTAGAATGAAGGATGGTCCATAATGGCACCTTGCGTCATGCGAGGGGCCTCACGTGATGGATTTCGTCACGTAGTCTCGCACATTCGTCGTTTTTTTGCAAGCGTGGCATAAGAATCAAAGTTCGCCGCTTCCTACTCCGGATGGCAATGATGCCTGGCAAGAGTGTATGATCCAAAAATCGAGATAAGCAAGAGGTTCCCGGGATCGACCGAAGGTATCGAGCTCAAGCCGCTCGGTCCGGTATGCATCAGTTGAAATGCCGATCTTTGCGCTAGCCCGGCATCGCGCCGAGGGCCGTCCTGGACAACACCAGGACCGTCGGGAATATCTGAATTGGGAGGAAGGATGGGATCACCTCGGCATGGCCACGAGGCGGACTCCATGTCTGCTCGAAGCCGTCAGAACCCGGAGCGACTTCGCGAGTCGGATTTCGCTGCCATGCCCGAATCTTCGTTGGAAGCTGGATTTCGCACAAACAGTACTGCCGCGTTACCGACGGCACATGCCGTCGATGACCTCGACCAACGCATCGCAGTAGCGCTCCAGGTCAATCCGCGCGCCCAGTGGCGCCAGATCGCCGCAATGGTTGGCACCTCAGAGTCCACAGCGCGCCGCCACGCCGAGCGGATGCTGCAAACCGGTCTTCTCCACAGCACCGTCACTGCTGACGCCCTGACGCCCGGCTTTCCTGTGTTAGTACAGTTCACATGCGACCTTCATCGAGTTACCGAAGTTGCGAACCGGCTGGCCGATCGCCCCGATGTGCGTTATCTCTCTCTCGTCACTGGTCGATTCGACGTCGTCGCCGAGGTGGTAGTGCCGTCTCGTGACGAACTCGCCCGCATCATCCTTGCAGAGTTTCCCACTATCCCTGGCATCAGTCACACCACGACGGAAACTGTTCTACATAACTTCAAGACCTCTTATGATTGGGGTCGGGATCTGTTGGGCGATGAAGTGGAAACTATTCCCGATCTGCCTTCTTTCCCGTCACCCACGGCGCGCCAGTTTACGTTCGATTCCGTCGATCTCCAGCTCATTCAGCAGCTCAAACGAAATGGCCGTATGAGCTATGCCGATCTCGCCAACCAATGCTCAATTAGTGAACCCATGGCCCGAAGGCGTGTCGAGGCACTCCTCACTTCAGGCGGCGTGCGCGCTGTTACCTTCGTCAATCCCAGCATATTGGGGTACGAAGTCGAATTGCTTGTCTGGTTGCGTGTCGATTTTTCGCGTCTCGAGCAGATCGCTGCTGCTCTTGCGGAGCGCCGAGAGGTCCGATATCTTTCGGCCACGAGCGGCTTCAGCGATCTAGTCTGTGAAATTATCCTGCCCTCGCATGGCCATCTATACACCTTCTTCACTACTGTGTTAGGCACTTTGCCCGGAATCCTCCAGGCCGATACGGCAACGGAACTGGCGACTATCAAGCGCGGCTTTATGCGAATAGATACCGCCCCGATCCCGAAGTGCGAGTCGTGAATCCCCGGTGACCTAAGTGCCGTCGAGAATCCTTTCGAGCGTCGCAGGCCCTCGTGTTGCACAATTTCGGCATTGATGTCATACTCACTGCTGAAATCAGTCATTTTGTGGCCATGATTCGGCGCAAGTCGCTGGGGCTCATTGTCCGAAGTGCTGTGCTGGCCTTTCACCCAAGGGTCGCAGTCCACCGGGATGCGTACGGATGCCATGGAGGGATTATGACGATCGGGCCCAACGTCCCCAAGCGCTATACAGGGTATAAGTCGTTCCAGTATCTCGAGCCCGATGTCGACTACAAACCGTTCCAGCTGGCCAAGGAGATCGGACGCGTCGAGCCCTATCTCGTGCCGGTGAGCAATGAGCAGGAGCAGGAAGTCCAGGACATCCTCGCCGAGTCCATCGTGATCTCGCTTCATGATCATCCCTTTGTTGTGCCGGAAGATCCGTTTCAGATTTTCGACTACAACCGTCGAGGTAGGCAGTGGACCGGCTATGAGGGCCTGAGTGTATCCAGTCTTGATGTCGTTTTCGACAACTTCATGGATGGCACCGCCTTGATTACCTCCAATGCCGGCTGGAAGTGGATGGACATCATCCACGATATCGGCATTCGCTACAGCGATATTGCTCACCAGGATATGGTGTTCCGTGCTGAAACAGTCGAGGATCTGCTTCGCGCCAAGCGTGCGGGGCAGATTGCCCTTGTGCCCTCTCTCGAGGCTGCGACGCCCATCGAGAACGAATTGGATCGCATCGACGTGCTCTATGGCCTGGGAATTCGCTGCTTGGGCATTGCCTATTCCGAAGCCAACAGCCTCGGTTCGGGCCTGCGCGAAGCCCGGGACGGTGGCCTCACCGAATTTGGCCGTCAAGCTGTGCGGCGCATGAACCAGTTGGGGATGGCTATCGATGTCTCGCACTCGGGCGATCAGACCGCCCTCGATACAATCGAGGTCAGCGAGAAGCCCATCTTTATCACCCATGTTGGCGCCCGTGCACTCTGGAACTCCAGCCGCCTCAAGCCCGATGATGTGCTCAAAGTGTGTGCGGAAAAGGGAGGCGTGATCGGCATCGAAGCCGCTCCCCACACCACCCTTACCGAGCGCCACCGTGAGCATTCTATTGACGCGTACATGGAGCACTACGAATACATTGCAAACCTCGTCGGCGTCGACCATGTAGCCTTTGGCCCGGACACGATGTTCGGTGATCACGTTGGCATCCACCACGCTTTTGCAGCCCACCTTTCGATTGCGCAAAGCCGCAAGGGTGCCCTTCAATTTAATGAAGTCCCTTACGTTAAGGGCATCGAAAACCCCGCGGAAGCAATGCCTAACGCTACTCGCTGGCTGGTCAGCCACGGCTACAGTCGCGAAGATATCGCCAAAGCGCTGGGGCTTAATATCCTTCGCGTGCTGAAAGAAGCCTGGCATCGCTAAACAGCGCAAGACGTGGGACCGCGATCGGCACATTGTCACGCGCTCGCATTGGGTTGCACGGAGCTTGAGGACAGTAGTGTGCGATCACGCCTGGTCAAACGGTCTGTGGACAAAGGACCGAAAGGAATGAGGAAGGCATGACTACCCAGCCGGCCCCAGAGTTCGTTACCTGGAACAATTCGGACCTCGAGCATACGATCCTCGATTCAATCTCGCTGAAAGCGCCGTTGGAAGTAATCGAAAGTTTTTCTTCGCTCGTGCGTTCCTCCGGTTCAAGCCAGGAACGCGAGGCGATCGACCTTCTTCGAGCACGTCTGACTTCGTGGGGCGTGCCACACAAGCTCCACGAGCCTATGTGTTTCATCTCCATCCCGCTTGCCGCCCATGTGCGCGTGGGTGACACAACGTTCCGGGCAAAGACGCCCTCCATGTCCGTCTCGACTGGCGGTCGAGAAATCAGCGGCGAGCTGGTTTACCTTCCCAGTGCCACCGGCTCCTCAGTCAGTGATGTGTTCTCCACCGGTGTCGATCTTGCCGGCGTGGACGTGCGCGGGAAAATCGTGATCACCGAGGGCATGGCTTTACCCGGCAAAGTGACCGATGTGCTTGATGCTGGCGCCCTCGCCGGTATTTTTATTAACCCCGGCTCAGCCATTCACGAAGGCATATGCACCTCTATCTGGGGCACGCCCGATCTGGCATCGTCTGTTCGTCAGCCAGGCGTTCCTATCGTCGCTGTCAACCATGAAGACGGCCAGCGCCTGATTGCCGCCGCGCGCGACGGTAGCCAGGTCGCCGTAGCCACGAATCTGGATACCGGCTGGCGCCCCATTCCTGTGCTTGTCGCCGAAATTAGCGGACAGGCCACGCCCGACGAATACGTGTTGCTGCATGGTCACCTCGACTCCTGGCATGTCGGTATCGGCGACAATGCGACTGGTAATGCTACCATGCTCGAACTGGCTCGCGTGTTCTGGCAGCATCGTGATCGCCTCGACCGCTCGCTTCGAATTGCCTGGTGGAGTGGCCATTCCCATGGGCGATATGCCGGCTCTACCTGGTACGCGGATACCTTTGCAATTGATCTGGCGCGCCACTGCGTCGCCCAGGTCAACTGCGATTCACCCGGTTGTCGCTGGGCCGATACCTACGACGGGCTCAACGTGATGAGTGAGGCTCAGCCCTTCGTGGACCGCGTGATCCGCGATACGACGGGCATCACCCCGCATATGGAACGGCCGCACCGTGCCGGCGATTACTCGTTCAACGCCGTCGGCCTTACCTCCTTCTACATGCTGAGCTCGACCATGTCGGAAGAGAAGCGTAAGGAGGAAGGTTACTATGCCGTAGGGGGCTGTGGCGGCAATATCCAATGGCACACTGAAGACGATACCCTGGAAATCGCCGACCGCGAGTACCTGCTTCGCGACATGCGTATGTATGCCAACTCGATACTTCGAGTGCTCAGTGCGCCCATACATCCCTTCGATTGGCGACGGACTACCGCAGAGTTTCGTGGCACGCTTACCCGTTACCAGCAGGCCGCCGGAGCCGCGTTCGATTTCACACCCGCGTTTGAGGCCGTTGCAGCTCTTGATGCGGCGCTCGCCCGATTCTATGCGGCCACGCCAATTGCTATCGAACCAGCAAGTGCGCAAGTCCGCCGCTTCAACGCGGTCCAGCGTCGACTGGCGCGTTTACTCATACCTGTGAACTTCAGCGCGATGCCGAGCTTCTATCACGATCCCGCACTGCATGTGCCCCACTTGCCCGACCTCGCGCCCGCATTGACATTCCCTGCCGCCGGCGACGATGTGGCGCAGCGTGGCATTCTGCGTGCCCATCTCACGCGGGGCCAGAACCGACTAGTGTGGGCCCTCGAACAAGCACGGGAGTCGGTCGAGGCCGCAACTCCCGCGTGACCCTTCAACAGAATCATCATTCATGATCGCACGTCACCATCGTCACGCATTGGTTTGGATGGAGATGCGCCGTAGGTCTGCATGGTAGCGGTACGATGTTGGTATAGGCGCTTACGTTCGTCACTAGTCGCCGTCGTCCGATCGGACGTCGAGTCCCAGGGCGGTCGCAATGACGATCGCTTGATCCAGGTCCACGATCGCACCCTTGAGCTCGACAGTTGTTGGGTCCAGCGCGGAGAGATCAGAGCCACGCAGGTCGGCGCGCGACAAGTTGGCCTTGTCGAGCCACGATCCGGACAAATCGACGTGACGGAACTTTGTGCCTTCGCAACGCGCACCTGTGAGGTCGACCTCGCGCATACGAACGCCGTTGAATGAAGCTCGTCGCAGATCGGCGCCCGGGAGTCCAACTAATGACCAGTCTCCACGCTCGCACGAGACAAGGTCGAGCGTACACCTATCGAACATGCTGCCGACGAGCTTACAGCCCTTGAAACTGGCGTTGAAAAACGTACAGCGCGTGAACGTGCAGTTGAGGAATGCAGACTCGTTGTGCTTGGAGGCGTTGAAGCTGCAGGTGCGGAAAGTGCACTCGTTGAACACGGCGCTCTTATTCGACACCTCGGTCATGTCGACGTCGATAAAGGCGACACGTGTGTGGCGCTGGCCCGAGAGATCCTTGCCGTACCAGTCCTGGTGTCGAATCTCAGTTTCGGTCGCGGGCGCTGGAACACCATACCTTCGTTCAGCCATGGTAGCCAAGCTCTCCCCGACTAGATATCAACCGGCGTTGAGGCACCGTGTTACTGTGCTGAGGCGAAGGCAGACCGCCCCGACAAGGTGATCTGCCCTGGCCAAACGTATTTGCGAGCTACATTTCTCGACGCGGGGGTCAACGCGCCTCATTGCATATTGCTAGCAGCGTTGCTGCTTGCGGAGATCCTGAGAAAACTACCTACCCACGCATCGCCGCGGCAATTTGCGTGATCGCCCTTTCCACCTGGGGCTCTTCTATCCCGTAATGGGTGACGACGCGAATCCTGCTGCTATCGAGCGCATCGGAGAGTACGCCGCGCGAGGCCATCCGGGCAACGATCTCGGATGAGCTGCAGCCACTGGGCGCAACGCTAAAGATGATGATGTTGGTCTGCACGCGTCCCGGATCCAGGTCGATGCCCGGTATTGCGGCCAGTGCTCCCGCCAGCTTCTTTGCCAGGTGATGATCGTCGGCCATGCGCTCGACCATGTTGTCGAGCGCGTAGAGCGCACCCGCTGCGATCACGCCGGCCTGCCGCATCCCTCCACCCATCATCTTCCGCCAGCGATGCGCTTCTCGGATAAACTCTTTGCTGCCGCAGAGCACTGAGCCGACCGGCGCGGCCAGCCCCTTAGAGGCACAGAAGGTGACAGAGTCTGCCCCAGCCGTCAGTGCCGAAGCCGGCACGCCGAGCGCCACCGCGGCGTTGAAGAGGCGGGCGCCGTCAAGATGGACGGCGGCACCGTGTTCATGAGCTAGCTCCTGGATCTTGCGCGTGTATTCGGGGCCGAGCACCAACCCACCGCAGCGGTTCTGTGTATTCTCCAGGCAGATCAGCGTGGTGAATGGGTTGTGCACGTCCGTCCGATCGCGTATGACACGCTTCACATCCGAGGGGTCGAGCGTTCCGTCCGGCTGATTCGGCACGGTACGCACCTGAGCGCCGGCAAGTGCCGAGGCGCCGCCCACTTCGAAATGCAGGATGTGCGACTGGTCGCCGACCACGATCTCATCACCGCGTGTGCAGTGGGTAAGCACCGCCACGAGATTGCCCTGGGTGCCACTGCTGACGAACATTGCGTCCTGCTTGCCGGTGATTTCCGCCGCTCGCTCCTGCAAGCGATTGACCGTCGGGTCTTCACCGTAGACATCATCGCCCAACTCCGCCTCGTACATTGCCTGTCGCATTTCAGGGGGCGGCAGGGTAACCGTGTCACTTCGCAGGTCAATGGTTTCGCTCACGCGGTGCGCCTTTCATCATGAATGAGCCACATTGGCTCTGCTGTGCATGCAGAGAAGGGTACCGCATCGACAGGCCTCTCAGTTTGCCGTGGCGGAGAGGCAGTCAGGGGGTCGCGGTAGCCGTCGCTCCGGCGGCCGTCGCCGGCACTAGCTTTGTGACAGGCCCACCCTTCTTCGACCCGTCGAGAGTCCGTCCCTGCAGGCGATAGAAGGGCTGCAGCCTAACCGTATGACCAGCCGGCGCCGGCACATACACCAGGCTAATTGCATCAATTTGAACGACTCTAGCAGCCGACATCGAATACGATCTCTGCGGCGTTGATGTGGCGCCCTGCACGGAGCCGGGCGCGGCCGCACCAGTGTCCGAGGTAACTATCGAATGCGGGCTGCGTAATCGCGCCGTGCCCGCGCCCTGTAGCGTGGGCCACAAGCGATGCGCATAGAATATGTGACCGCCGGCATCCAGCTCTACCGTTAGATCGACGGCAGCCTGGTCTGCATTGAGAGGGAACCGCGTTGAAGGGGCAAATTGCACAATCACCTTCCCATGCAGGTATTGTGTGCTTGCGTCGCGCGCGCTCACACCTTTTGGCAGCATGGCGTGGGCTGCAAGCCATGCAAGTGCCAGGTTCGTCGCATGTGCCGGCGTTATCTTGGGCTTTCCTGCACCGTTCGCGCCGGCATCAGGGC